>JBOHTE010000308.1:0-2106 GCA_050733555.1 Gemmatimonadaceae bacterium
CTCCTCAAGCTCGGGGCCCGGCTCCGGATGACCGTGCGGACGGTGTGGCTGGCCTTGGCGAGCGGCTGGCCGCACGCCGGGCTGTTTGCCGACGTGCACGCGAATCTCGTGCGCTGCTGACGCGCTGCGAACGCGTTGCGAACGCACTGCCGCCCGATCAAGGTTTCGCCCGCCCTCCCCCGCAGCGTCGCGCCGCGGGAGGGCGCCGGCGTCGCCATGGGAGCGCCGGTGGATGACGAACGCCTCCACGTGAGGGGCCAGCCGACCCCTCGCGCAGCGAGAAGAACCACGCCGCGCGCCGTCCTTCCACCCTCCGGCACCAGGATAGCCCTGCCGCACCGCGCCAGCGCCAAAAATCACTCGATCACGACACGTCGTGAGAAATACGGGATAGGGCTTGGCCCACTGATCTGTCAACAGCAGTTGAGAAGTGGACAAAATCAGCAGCGAAAAAGTGGACACTTCACCACTTCTCCTCCACCCACACAACCCCCGATGCTCCTATGGAAACAGCGCCCGAAAGCCAACGGCAACCGCCTCAAATCATCCACACACTTCCCCGAAGAGCCATTCTTTGGATTCAGATATGGCGGTGGCACCCGCTCTATCGCTGCTGAAAGAGAAGTACCGTGGGTTCACTATTGGTATCCTCTTCCGCCGTATCCTCAAAACGTGCGATCACTCGTCGACCTGGGAACAGCAACTGTGCTTTGGTGTGCCACATCTCCGCGATTGTACGACCCAGGTAACGAATGACCGAATCGGGGAGTAAGGCCGTGTCGCTAGGTACCACCTCTCTTACGTGAAGCATGTTGAGGACGCATTCAATCTCTGTTCTGTTCCCATCGGTCCGTTGCCACCAGGTTTCAAACAGATCCGCGCTGAATCCATCCGCCCGCAGAATACAGTCACGGTACTCTACTAAGTCCGGCCAGTAGAGCTTTGCAAATGCCACTGCAAGCTCAAGACTCCCTCGACTCTCGATGTAGTTCTGGAGCGTGTAGTCCCAATTTGCCTCGGCGCGCAGCCGAGAATAATCAGGTAGCTCCGAAGGATCGAGTCTTGATGCTGTAACCATCGCTATCTCCTACAGAGTCGGTGGTGGTGTTTCCTTCTTTTCCTCGTCGGTCGCTGGTCGAGGTTTCCCCTTTTGATTCAGGTTACCATTTGGACCGACCACGTATTCGTGGGTGTGCGCTCCGGAACATCCATGGCCTGCCTGTGCACAGGTCCTAGAAGTGGCATTGCCATCTGGACCAAACCGAACGGCCGAACCCGGTTTCGTGACTACTGTGTTCGGCGGTCCGTTAACCAGCGGAATATCATTCTTTGAACGGCCACTGCTGCTGAAGAGGATCTGCAAGCCGCTGATCAAATCCCGACTGGCACCGATCACGCTACCTGCTAGAGCCCCAGTAACTGTTGCGCCGACTACCTCCGCAACTGCAGCCGGTATAAGGACTCCACCCGAGCCGACGGTGGTTACGGCACCAGCAGCAAGCCCATAGGTGAATCCGGCTACTCCACCAGCTAGGAGTCCCGTCAACGCACAGGGAACGCCATCGACTTCGATTGGACACAAGCCAAATGGATCCGAATACGACACCGGATCCCCGTTGGCGAACCCATACAGATTCATCCCCCCGGCCAACCCGATGGGATCTTCCTGCGTGAAGCGCGCCGTGTTGGGATCATAGCTCCGGTTCCGGCGGTAGTATGTGCCGGTCGCATCGGGTTTGTCCACGAGGAGCGTCCCCTGCCAGGTGTGCGTCGCCTGCCCCGGGCGCGTATAGGGAAACTCGCCCCAGTCGATGCCGGGGAAGACGCAGCGGTACTGGGTCGCGGGATCGACGCAGAGCGCGGTGGCCCCGGGGGCGGCGGTGCCGCCATAGACCACGCGGTCCACCCGCCCCTGGTTATTCCAGAGGCCCACGAGGCTGAAGGGCGCATAGACCTGCCAGGTCAGGGTTCCCGTGTGGAGATCGCTCGCATCAGCGTAGTTGACGCGCGTGACGGCCACGGGCTGATCCAGGCCCGGCCCGGGCACGTCGAGCGCGATACCAAAGAAGCGGTTGGCGTCGTAGAAGGCGTCGGCCAGGACCACCG
>JBOHTE010000309.1:0-2266 GCA_050733555.1 Gemmatimonadaceae bacterium
GCGCAACACCGGCCCGAGCGTGCCCGCCTTTCCCGTCGTCCGGACGACGACAGTCATGCCGCTCCGCGCACGCGCGGGCCGCTGGCGCGCGCTGATATACGCGGTGGGACCGCCCGGCGTCGCCAGATTCACGTCGCGGACGTCGTTCACCACGCCCACTACCGTGAGCCATCGCTCGGCGTAGATGTCCATGCCGAGGAAGCGGATGCGATGACCGATGGGATTGTCACCCGGCCAGTACTTGCGCGCGAGACTCTGCGAGATGACTGTGACGTCGTTCCCGTTGGGGGCGTCCTGATCGCCGAACAACCGTCCGCGCAGGAGCGGGATGCGCATCGCCTGGAAGTAGTTGCCGTCAACCAGACGGTAATCCGCGTAGCCGTCCGCGGATGCGCCTCCCTCCACGGCGAACCCGCCATCGGAGCCGTTGCCGCTGAGTGGCAATCCGTCGATCGCACCGGCCGCGGTTACGCCGGGAAGATCGGTGACGCTCCCTACAGCGCGATCCAGGTAACCGCGCAGCGCATCATCGGACTGGAACCGGCTGCCTGACGGATAGAGGTCGGCCGTGATGATGTCCTGCGCGTCGAACCCCGGGTCCACAGCCACCAGGTGAGAGAGACTGCGCAGCAGGAGCCCCGCGCCGGTGAGCAGCACGACGGCGACAGCGACCTCGGTGACCACGAGTCCGGACCGGAATCGTCCGGCCGAGCGGGTATTGCCACGACCGCCTTCGGCCAGCGCGCGGCGCGGGCTCACGCGTGAAGCGCGCAGCGACGGCCCGAGGCCGAACAGCAACCCTGTGGCGAGAGAGAGCGCGAGCGTGAAGAGTGCAATGCGTCCGTCGAGTGAGACCGTAGTCGTGCCGAGCGGCCCCGCGGGCGCGAGCGCGAGGAGGGCGCGAATACCGAACTTCGCGAGCCACAGGCCGGCTGCTCCCCCGGCAACAGCCAGCAGCAGACTCTCGGTGAGCAACTGCCGGGTGATCCGGATCTGATCCGCGCCGAGCGCGGTGCGAATGGCCAGTTCACGCGAGCGAGCGCGATCACGTGCGAGCAGTGCGCTGGCCAGATTCAGACAGACGATGAGCAGCACGCATGCCACCGCACCCATGAGCAGGGCAAGCTCGCCGCGCATGGAGCCCGTGAGCTGCTCGTGCAGACTCTTCACACTCACGGCCACCGCGTCGTCATCCGACCCGTACTGGGCTTTGAGTCGCGCGGCAATGTGATCGAGCTCGCGCGTTGCCTGATCGAGCGTCACACCGTCACGCAGGCGGCCCACGACCCGGAAGTTGTGCGCGGTGCGGCTGCCCAGATTGGCGACGCCAAACGCCTCCGCGGGTATCCAGAGATCGGCGTCTTCGGGAAAGGAGAAACCGGGTGGCATAACGCCGATCACCGTGAATGTCATGCCCCACGTTTCGAGCTGTGTACCGAGCGCCTTGCGCGACCCGTTCAATTGATCGCGCCAGAAGCGATCGCTCACGACCACGGCCGCGTTGCCGCCTGGCGCCTGTTCGTCTGACGCGAACGTACGGCCAACCGCGGCGCCCGCCCCCATGACGGAGAAGAATCCGCTCGTGACCGCGGCCACGTTGGCCCGCACGGCCTGGTGTGCGCCAAGCACGGCATTGGGCCCGACCCCATAGCCGGAGAGCGCGGAAAAGCTGCGCGAGCGTTCCCGCCAGTCGGCGAAGTTCGGGTAGGCGACGGCGGGCGTATTCCCCTTGGCGGTCTGCTCGCGCAACGCCACGAGCTGCTCGGAGCGTGGATAGGGCAGCGCGCGGAGCAGCGCCGCATCGAGCACGCTTAAAATGGCGGTGTTCGCGCCGATGCCCATGGCCAGGCAGATCAGCGCGACAGCCACGAAGCCCGGACTGCGGCGCAGCGTGCGGAACGCGTAGCGCACGTCCTGCATGAGATTATCCACTGAGCTTATCCATGGTGAGAGATGCTCCGGTTGACGCGCAGAGTAGCCGCGATGACGACTGCATGATTGCGATGACGTTCATCGTGCGGCACGGGGTGATCCCGCGGCGTGATGTCCACTTGCGGTTTCCTCGTCGCCGAGCCGATACTGTGGCCATGCCCGCGCATCAGCACGTCACCGCCGCGATGGTCCGCCGGCTCAATGCCGATACGCCGACGCATTGGCCGCGCTACGAGACGGTCAATGGGGAACTGCTGGTGACGCCGGCGCCGCGCTGGTGGCATCAGGAGGTCGTGGATCGGCTGGCGTATACGCTGCGCGCATACCTCATGCT
>JBOHTE010000310.1:0-1387 GCA_050733555.1 Gemmatimonadaceae bacterium
ACGAGCATCATGGTCGTGAACGAGACACCGGAGCCCACGCAGGTGCACTGGCACGGGCTGGAAATCGATAGCTACTACGACGGGGTGGCGGGACTCAGCCGCAACGCGAACATGATCTCGCCCATGATCATGCCGCGCGACTCCTTCGAAGTGACGCTCACACCGCCGCGTGCGGGCAGCTTCATGTATCACACGCACGTGAACGACATGCGGCAGCAGAGCCACGGCCTCTACGGCCCGATCATCGTGCTTGGGCCCGGACAGCGGTGGGATCCATCGTCGGACCTTGTCTTCATGGCGAGCACCAACCCGAACGACGATCCCATCATGAACGGCAGCACCGCGCCGCCGGCCCTCACGCTCCACGCCGGCAAGTCATATCGCATGCGCCTGATGAACATTTCGCTGGACCGTCCGTTCAATCAGTTCTGGCTGACGGCACAGAATGGCGCGGCTCCGGAGTGGACGGCGATCGCGGCCGACGGCTTCACGCTTCCTGCGTGGCAGCAGGAGAGCGAGCTGGCGCGCCAGCGGGTGACCATCGGCAAGACGTACGATTTCCGCGTCACCTTTCCCAAGCCGGGCGACTACGCCATGGAGGGTCGCACGTTCACCGGGAAGATGTATGCGCGACAGATCATTCATGTACTGCCAGCACGAGCCGGCGTCGCCGAGGCCGCCGCTGGATCGCAACTTCCGCGATGACCGGACCCGGTGCGGCCGGGTGCTGGCCCCGCGACGTGCGCCAACCTACCTTTACCCGCTCGTTACGGCCCGAGGCTCCGTCTCGTGGCCCTGGCCGCCTCCGTTGATGCCGACTCCCGCCCCGATCCCAGCATGAAACACGCGCTCATGTATCACGGTTCGTTCGATCCCAACTTCGCGCAGCTCAAGTCCGGCGCCACCACATTCGTGGGTACCGACGGCAAGACCCACGAACTGCGGGCGTGGCCCGCGGACGTGAACGGGCTGCGCTTTGGCTACATGGAAAAGGAAGGGAAGAAATTCTTCGCGGTGCGCGTCCTGGACAGCAAGGCGGACCTGGTGCTGCCGCACGAAGTGCGCATCGACTCCACCCGTCACATGGGACTCAACAAGCGCTTCAGCGCCGAGCCCACGATCATTGACGGAGGACCGGCGACGGACCTGCTGGCGGACATCCTCAAGGCGAATCCGGAGCTGCGCCTGCAACTGGCGGATGTGCGGGCGAGGATGAAGTGAGGAAAGGGAATGGGGAATGGGGAACAGGGAATGGGGGAGGCAATCCGCCCCCGGCCCCCCACCCCGATGTCATGGGGAATGGGGAATCGGGAACAGGGAATGGGGGAGGCAATCCGCCCCCGGCTCCCCACCCCGATGTCATGGGGAATGGGGAATCGGCCTCCCC
>JBOHTE010000311.1:0-1833 GCA_050733555.1 Gemmatimonadaceae bacterium
GGGGAGCCGACCCGGAGCCGCTCTGCGCGACCGCGGGGACGTTCATCACCATCAGCGCCGCGACCAGCGCGAGCGCGACATGTACCTTGCGCATCATCCCTCGAGCTCCTGAATTGGAAGAGGCCGCCAGAGCGCGGCGAACGCATCGTGCGCCGAACGATAGCGCGAACGGGCGCCGGGTGTCAGCCCGGCTGCTACAATACGTGGAGCGAACACCGGAGGATGCGGCCCGTGTCACAGAGACCGAACGAAGCGCTGTCCGAGCGACCGGCGTCCTTTCAAACCCACGTTCCGGCGCGGCTCGACCGATTGCCCTGGTGCGGCTTTCACTGGCTCGTGCTGATCGCGCTCGGCGTCACGTGGATTCTCGATGGCCTCGAAGTCACGCTGAGCGGCGCAGTGAGCGGCGTGCTGCAGGATCCCGCGGTGATGAACTTCAGCGCCACGCAAATCGGCGCCATCGCGTCCACCTATCTTACGGGCGCCGTCCTCGGGTCGCTGCTCTTCGGCTATCTCACGGACCGCTATGGCCGGAAGAAGATGTTCTTCCTCACGCTGAGCGTGTATCTGCTTGGCACGTTGTTGACCGCATTTTCGTGGAACGCCGTGAGCTTCGCGCTCTTCCGGTTCATCACCGGAGCGGGAATTGGCGGTGAATACGCGGCGATCAACTCCGCGATCGATGAACTGATCCCGGCGAAGTATCGCGGCCGGGCCGATCTGATCGTGAACGGAAGCTACTGGATTGGCGCTGCACTGGGCTCGGCGTCCACGCTCATCATCCTGGATCCGGCCATTCTGCCGCCGGCGCTGGGATGGCGCGTGGGATTCGGCGTGGGCGCCGTGCTCGGACTGCTCATTCTCTTCCTGCGCCGTCACATTCCGGAGAGCCCGCGCTGGCTCATGACGCATGGCAAGCATCAGGAGTCCACCCGGATCATGGCGGCAATCGAGGAACGGGTCGAGCGGAGCACGGGCATTGCGCTGTTGTCGTGCACGGAGGAGCCGCTCACGATCCATCCGCGGCGCAGCTTCGGCTTCGGACTCATTGCGCGCGTGATGTTCCATCGCTACCGCCAGCGCTCGATTCTCTGTCTGGCGCTCATCACGTCGCAGGCGTTTCTCTACAACGCGGTGTTCTTCACCTATGCGCTGATCCTCACGCGGTTCTATCACGTACCGGGGGCGCGTACCGGCATCTACCTGTTGCCGTTTGCGCTGGGGAATTTTCTCGGCCCGCTCACGCTGGGCCACCTGTTCGACACGATTGGCCGCAAGCAGATGATCGCGGCCACGTACATCATTTCGGCGGCACTGCTGGTGCTCACCGGCTGGATGTTCGCACACGGGCTGCTCTCGGCCACGAGTCAGACGGTGCTCTGGACCATCATCTTCTTCTTCGCGTCGTGCGCGGCGAGCTCGGCGTACCTCACGGTGAGTGAGATCTTCCCACTCGAGATCCGCGCGCTGGCCATCGCGTTCTTCTATTCGCTGGGTACGGCCATTGGCGGCATTGCCGCGCCGCTGCTGTTCGGGCATCTCATCGGGTCGGGATCGTCCGAGCAGTTGTTCTACGGATATGTGCTCGCGGCGGTGCTGATGTTCGGCGCGGCGTGGGTGGAGCTTGTGTATGGCGTGAAGGCCGAGCGTGCGGGATTGGAGAGTCTGGCTGCGCCGTTGTCGTCGGAGGAGTGGCTGACGGGGAACGAGAGGCATGTGATGAGATGAATAGCGGCAGTCGCATGTGACATGACAGCTCCCGGAAAGACGATCGTCTCCTGGTCGAGCGGCAAGGACAGCGCGTGGCTGGTGCACGTGCTCCGCCGGATGCCG
>JBOHTE010000312.1:0-1064 GCA_050733555.1 Gemmatimonadaceae bacterium
GCCGTGCGCCAAGTGCATCGCTCGCCAGTGACACGAACAGCGTCGTGCCGCTACGCGCCAGGAGGTCGAGCCACTGACTGGTGAGCGCCCAGGGCACGGCGGTCGTGACGGCGGCACAGTCCGCGTCGGCGGCGTAGAACGCGCCGTGCTGCGCAGCGCGAAACGCCAGCGAGTTCACCCCCATCTTCCGCGTGCGCGGCCACTCCGTGCCGCTCGTGTCATCGCCAACCCGGCAGATCTCGAACATCCCGGCCGAGAGATGACTCACGGTGTTGCAGCCGATCACGAGACTTCCCCCAGCACCCGCGCGAATCGCGGCATAGAGCTCCGCGATCACCTCGGCCGTGGTCCGCGACGGACCGGCCGCGAACATCCAGCCATCGCTTGTGAGTGCGGTGCCCATCTGGAAACCCCAGCGACCCAGGATGTCAAAGGTGGTGTAGTCGTGTTTGACCAGCTCGAACCCCCACTGATGCAGCCGCGCAATGTCGCCGCTCACCTTCTGGCGAACGTCAGGCACGGTCGGATCGAGCGAGTCGTGATCGCGCGACAGACGCCAGCCGTCCGGCACGTTTGCACCGGCCTGCAGCGGGCGAATCCAGATGCCGGGACGCGCGCCGGCCGTATGGACATCGGCGGCGAGCCCCGGCATGTCCGGAAACTTCTCGTTGCCGCGGTCCCACGCGCCGGCCTCCGTCGTCTCGCGACCGCGGCCCGGCTGCCAGCCATCGTCAATGACGACGAACGGACGGTTGCCGCCCGTGGGCGAAAGCTCGACGATGTGCCGCGCATCGGTACGCACCGACACGGCGCTGTTGTTCCCGTATGCCCAGTACCAGTCGTTGCTGCCATACACAGGCGCGGAGGCGAGGCGCGGGCCGGAACACATCTGCTGGCAGAAGGCGTGGATGGCGGCGAACGCGGATTCTCCCTCGCGCCCCGCGCGGCACACCACGTCGCACACGTCGAGCGTGCGATTCCCGAGCTCCACGGGGACGCCACCGCTGCGCACATCCGCGCAGAGACTAATGCCCCGCGGGTCGACCTGCCAGTAGCAGAACGCG
>JBOHTE010000313.1:0-1628 GCA_050733555.1 Gemmatimonadaceae bacterium
CCGTTCAATTGAAGTCTCACCCCAACCTCGCCCGCTCCCTCCAATGACAGACTCCACGTTCTCCCGCCGCGATGCGATCAAGACCGGAGTGGTCGCACTCGTGGGCGCATCCCTCACGCCGGATTCGCCGGCGCGGTTCGAGCCGAGTGCGGCGCCCGCATTCGCGTCGCCAACAGCCGCGGCGCCCCATGCCGCGGTGTCATCGCGGACGCGCACGCTCCTCGATGACGACTGGCGCTTTCACCTCGGCCACGCCTCGGATCCGAAACAGGACTTTGGCTACGGCGCGCAGAGCGAGTTCGCCAAATCGGGCAGACTCTTCGCGCCGGTGTCGCGCGCCGACTTCGACGTGTCGGCATGGACCACACTCGACCTGCCGCATGACTGGCTCGTGGATCTGCCCTTTGTCAACGACGCGTCGCTCGCCGACTACGGATTCAAGCCGGTGGGGCGCGCATACCCGGCGACCAGCATTGGCTGGTATCGCAGAATGCTCGACATTCCCGCGGACCGCACCACTCGCTGCTTCCGGCTCGAGTTCGACGGAGTGTTCCGGGACTGTCTCGTCTCGCTCAACGGCCACATGATTAGCCGGAATTTCAGCGGCTATGCGCCGTTCAGCGTCGACATCACGCCGAATGTGAACCGCGGCGAACCCAACGTCCTCGTGGTGCGCGTGAACGCGACGGAGCACGAAGGGTGGTTCTACGAGGGAGCGGGAATTTATCGTCACGTTTGGCTGGTCGTGACGGCGCCGGTACACGTGGCGCACTGGGGAACGTTCGTCACGACGACGCGCGACGGCCAGGCGGCCATCGCGAGAGTCGTCTCTGCCGTGCAGAACGACGGTGACGCGGATGCGCGCTGTCGCGTCGAGGCCAATGTGGTCGATGCCGATGGCAGCGTAGTGAGCACGACCCGGTCGGCCGAGACCGCGGTGGGCGCGGGCCGGAGCGCCGAGGTCGCATATCAGTTGCGCATCACGGCGCCCAGGCTCTGGTCGCCCGAGTCACCACACTGCTATACGCTCGTCACGCGCGTGATGGTGGATGGTACCGAAGTCGATCGCACGGAAACCGCTTTTGGTGTGCGCACGGTGCGCTTCGATCCCGCTCGCGGATTTCTGCTCAACGGTACACGGGTGGAGATCAAGGGGACCTGCAACCACCAGGACCACGCTGGAGTGGGCTCGGCGCTCCCCGACCGCCTGCAGAGTTACCGGATCGAACGGCTCAAGGCGATGGGCGCGAACGCGTATCGCACGTCGCACAATCCGCCGACTCCGGAGCTGCTCGACGCCTGTGACCGGCTGGGGATGATGGTGCTGGACGAGACGCGCATGTTCGGCTCGGATTCCGAGGCGCTGAGCCAGGTGGAGCGACTCGTGCGCCGGGACCGGAATCACGCGAGCGTCATTGCATGGTCGATTGCGAACGAGGAACAGAACGAGCAGGGGAATGCGCGCGGCGCCGCGATGGCTGCCGTGATGAAACGCGCCGTCACGCAACTGGATCCGTCGCGAGCCGTGACGGCGGCCATGGATGGCAGTTGGGGAAAGGGCATTTCGGGCGTCGTCGATGTACAGGGCTTCAACTATCACATCGGCGCGCCCATGGATGATTTTCACA
>JBOHTE010000314.1:0-1068 GCA_050733555.1 Gemmatimonadaceae bacterium
CGCGCGCCGCGATCGATGCCAATCTCCGGACACCGCAAGGCAAGGCGTACGACGCCCAATTCGGCGCGGATTTCATGCAGAAACACTTTGGCGACATCGCGCGCTGCAAGGCGGCAGTCGCGGGCGAAGTGCAGAGTTTCTGGATGCTGCTACGGATCGGCACGGACGGCACGGCGAAGGAAATTCTCCTGTATCCCGAAACGAAGTTCGGCGCCTGCGCGCGTGACGCGCTTGTGCACGGGAAATTCCTGCCACCACCCCAGCCCGACTACTGGGTCAGCGTAGACATGAAGCTGTCGCACTGACGCGCGCCGCCCGTATACTCGCCGCATGACTTCGCGTCGCGACTTCGTGGAACGTGCGGCACTGGCGACGCTTGGGCTGGCGTTGCCGGCTCGGGACACACACTCCTCCGCTCCCGTTCCAACTGCCCGACCGTCTGCCGGGAATTTCCTCGACCTGCATCGCCCGCCGGACGTCGTGATCGCCCAGACTGCGGACGATCCTCGCGCGCTCCGCCGGGCCCCGGACGATCGCTGGATGAGCGCGGATGGCATCGTCGTCACCACGACGCCGCATGCGGATGCGCTGCACGTTGCGCTCGCCGCGCCGGCGATGGCGATCAGGCGGATCTACCTGCGCTGGCATGGCGATCTGGCCGGTGCGCCGCTCATCCTGGGTGATGCCTGGGAGCGCGCGTACGGGGATCTCGAGTGGCGCACGTGGAATCCCGATCGCGTCATGCCGTGGTACTTCGCGGCGTCCGACGGCGCGCGCACGCATGCGTACGGCGTGCGCACCGGACCGAGCGCGTTCTGCTACTGGCAGGTCGACCCGCGGGGCATGAGTCTCTGCGCGGATGTGCGCAGCGGTGGCGTCGCCGTGGAGCTTGGTAGTCGCGCGCTCGACGTGTGCGACGTCGCGTGCCGGGCGGGGCGCGAGGGAGAATCCGCATTCGCCGCGATCCACGCCTTCTGCCGGCAGATGTGTCCCGGCCCGCGACTCGCGCCCGCGCCGGTGTACGGCAGCAACGACTGGTACTGGGCATACGGGAACAACAGCGCCGTG
>JBOHTE010000315.1:0-1472 GCA_050733555.1 Gemmatimonadaceae bacterium
GTCGCGAGCGAGACGAACGTCGGACTCACCACAGGCACCGAGGCGCCGACCACCGGGATGTTGACCGCCGCGGAGCCGCGCGTGCCATCCACGGTGGCAATCACGCTCGTCGAGCCGAAGGACACACCCTTCACGAGTCCCGTCGATGATACGGTGGCCACGGCGTTGTTCGCGCTGCTCCATGTCACGGTGCGTCCGGTGAGCGGCTTGCCCGACGAATCCAGCGGCGTCGCGGCCACCTGCGCCGTCGCACCAATGCCCAGCGATACCGTCGCGGGTGACATGAGCACCGAGCTCACCGGAGTCGGCGAGACTGTCACCTTCACGTGACCGATCGCCTTGCCGCCGTTGCCGCCGTTGCCGCCATTGCCGCCATTGCCCTTGTTGCTGGACAGCGACAGGAGCGTGTCCGCGGAGGTGAGACTGCCGCTCGCGCTGAGCACCGACGCGTCGATGGTCGTCGTCCCCGCCTTGAGTCCCGTGATGACGCCGCTCGACGAGACTGACGCAATGGTGGGATCGCTCGATGACCACGTTATCGTGCGGTTCAGCGTTCTGCCCTTGCTGTCCGTCGCCTGCGCCGTGACCTGCGTCGTCTTCCCGACCTGGAGCGTTGTGCTCGGCACGGAGACGCGCACCGAGTCCACGATCGCGGTGGTCGTGAGCGCGGATGCGCCCTTGACCTTGCCGACGTAGGCGGCGATCGTCGCCGCGCCTTCCCGCAATGCCCGGACTTCGCCGGCGGGCGAGACGGTCGCGATTGCCGTATCGGAACTGTACCAGAATACGTAGACTCCGTTCACCGGAGTGCCCGCGGAATCTTCAACGGCGGCATGCAGCGTCACCGTCGAGTCCACGATCAGATGGGCCTTCGCCGGCGTCGTGACGACGTGTGCAATGGTTCGGGCTTCTGCGGATCCTGCGGAGGGAGCGATCGGACTGGGTCGATCGAGACAGCCGGCCAGCGAGACAACGATCGCGACGGAGACCAACACGTCAGCCTTTCGGGAGAATTGCATGCGCGTACCTCTGTGCACAGACCCGTTCGGCGGCTCGACTGGCGTGGCATCCTCTGCGGATGCGGTAGCCTCGTAGCTTTGCGTCCCCGGCTTTCGCCGGGTTTGCCATTATCGCGGACCCGTGAGGGCCGCGCAGTTGACCTGGATCGATGTCGCGTGAAGCGCCCATCAATCCCGGGACGAAAATAGGAACCAAAGGTCAATGGGCGATAGGGCGAGACATTAATCTCGGCCAATTGTGTTCGGCATCACGGTAACACTTGCAAAATACACTGATCACTCGCTCGCAGAATGCAATTTTCAGCGGGAGCACGACGCATGACTGGAACAATTCGTGGCTCCGCTCGCGCGCAGCAGCAACGCCAGTGGACCGCGCTACCGAATGGGAGTATCGAAGTCATTCGTTCCCTGCGCGATGGCGCGGCGGCGACGGAGCAGCACGATGACCACCAG
>JBOHTE010000316.1:0-1621 GCA_050733555.1 Gemmatimonadaceae bacterium
CGGATGCTCTGTGCCTGGCGAGGGTGCGTGGCGCAGCGCGGTGCCAGTGCGCCAGCGGGCCTATCCGGACTTCTGTTCCCTGATCGCATTCACACCGAGCAGCGATTCGCCTGAATCACCACCCTCACACACAAGAATTCTGATACGGCCCTTCTCGAGGTGCTTGCTCTGTCAGGCCTCAGGGTCCGACAATAGCCGTTACGTGGAAGATGTTCGCCCACCACAATTCCCTGCTATTGCCTGCATTGAGACCCATACAAGATCCCGCCATGCCGAGTCGAATTCGTCTTGTCGCGGTCGCGACTGGGCTCATTGTTTTGTGGAGCATGTTTTTTTCTTCGACCTGCCTCCTCCCGGGTCACCGCTTTGATGGCGCAGCATCGGTGTACTCATTGTGGGCGGACTCGTCGCGACTGCTGTGGTTGCATGGGCCATCCTTGTGGGATAGGCAAGCTATTCGGCAAGAAGTCTCCGAATGCAGAAGCAGTCTGTGTACTGGCGATACGCTTGCGTGTTGAGTTCAATGATGTCGTGCGCTCCGCGATCAGCGTCGAGCGTTGCGATCGGAGGAGACTGCGGGATTGGACGAGGTGCCGACAATTCCTGACGTTGTTTGGGTGTCGCAGGCGCAATGACATGCCGGTACCTGGCGCGGAAACCGATCATTGGGGCGGGCTGGTGGTGCTGCACGTTGCTCTCCACCGCCGGACTGCCGGTCCTTGAAGGGAGGGCGCCGACAGCGAACGCCGCGACGTGTGGCGCTCCAATCGCAAGGGCTGGATGGTGGCACGCTTGGGCGGCGCCTACCCAGGCACGACCTGCTTCGACGTGCATGGGCCCGACACCGCGGATGTCACTGGACGGCTTGCACCATTCAATGCAGCTATGGAATGTGGTGGACGCGTTCTTTACGCCGGAGTCACCGCGCCGCCGCGCATCAAACGCTCACAGGTGTCGCCGTCGAGCTCGCAGGCGGCATTGCCATTTCCGCTGAGGGTGCGTTGACGGGCGGGTAGTTCCGTGGGACTTTGTGCCAGGTGTCGCTACGACTCGGGCCGCGAAGGAGGCCTGGTCTAGTCCTTCGACTCGTGCGTGGGCCACACTTTCTGGATGCCCATGGCCTCTCGTTCGCTGGATTGGAACTCATCCATGTGGAAGGAGGCGCAGGTGCCGGAATTATCGTCGGACTGTTCCGCACCATACGGCATCCAGTATCACCTGGACCGTGGAGGCACTCAGGCAATGCGTATCAGTTTCTTCGCGAGCCTGGTCGCTATCGGCGCCGCACTCATTCTCGTGTGGACAGCCCTGGCCCTCTGGTCTACCAGTGGGCCGAGCTATGGCGGCAGCGGAGCCATAGGCGTCATGGCCCTCTTCGTACTTCCCCCCGCGCTCCTCCTCGTGGGCGTGGGCATTCCCTACGGCGCAGCCCGACTCCCCCCGCCGGGAACACGCGGGCGGCGGCGCGACAGGCGATCTTTGTTGCGGGCGGCGTCATCGCGGCGCTCCTCATCGGCTGGTTCACGTATTTGGCAAAGTGATTTAGAAGCCGAGCACGATCACCTCTTCGCGCGCGCACCTTCTCCCCGCTCCCGGATTCTCGTTGAGATGCTTCGCGCTT
>JBOHTE010000317.1:0-6816 GCA_050733555.1 Gemmatimonadaceae bacterium
GACGACCGCTGTGGGCAGGCGCCACCCGAGCTGCTCGGCGATCTCGAACGCGATCGTCTTGGAGCCCTCACCGTAGTAGCTGCGCAGGTTGACGTTCACGATACCCCACCCGAAGCGGTCCGCGACCTGCGTGCACAGCCGGTTCACGTCATCGTACGTCCCGCGCACGCGCACGAGATGCGGCGCGTAGATGCTCGCGCCGATGACCTTGCCCACCTCGAGATCGTGCGGGATGAAGACCCACGCGTCGAAGCCGGCGCGTGCGGCCTGCGCGGCCACGGCGTTCGCGAGATTCCCCGTGGAGGCGCACCCGATGGTCGTGAGCTGGAACGACGCCGCCGCATTGATGGCCGCCGCGACTACCCGGTCCTTGAACGACAGCGACGGGTGCGACACGGCATCGTTCTTTACCCAGGCGTGCGCCACACCCAGCCGGCGTGCGAGCCGCGGCGCAGCGACAAGCGGAGTGCAGCCGGTGTCGAGGGAGAGCGCGGGCTCGCCCGTGAACGGCAGCCATTCGCGGTAGCGCCAGAGCGACGACGGTCGCGCGGCGATCGTGGCGCGATCGGGAAGCGCACGGTGCGGGTCGTACACCGGATCGAGCGGACCCAGACAGTCCTCGCAGATGGCGGACGGCGCGGCGGCGCGTTCCACCCCGCAGTTGCGGCAGCGCAACGGCAGCGCGCGCAGGGCGGTCCGGGACGTATCGGTATCGACGGCGATGGTCATGAGCACAAGCCTCAGGCAACGAGGGGAGACGATGCGCCGGTGGTGCCGGCGCGCGCGTGACGGATCTCGGCCTCGTGCTCCGGCGTGATGCTGTAGCAGTGTTCGGGGCCGGGGAATCGCAGCGCACGAACGTCTGCCGCGTACTCGCCGATGGCCCGCTCGATGTCGGTGCCGACCTCTGCGTACCGCTTCACGAAGCGCGGGGAGATCTTCCCTACGAAGTTACCCAGAATGTCGTGCGAGATGACGAGCTGGCCGTCCACGTGCGGCCCCGCGCCAATGCCGTAGACCGGAATGCGCACGCGCTCGGTGACCAGCGCCGCGGTTTCCGCGGGCGTGGCCTCGAGCAGAATCGCGAACGCACCCGCCTCCTCGAGGGCGAGCGCATCGTCCACCAGTCGCTGCGCCGCACTCAGCGTCTTCCCCTGCACGCGATAGCCGCCCAGTTGCGCCAGGCTCTGCGGCGTGAGGCCGAGGTGTCCCATCACGGCGATCCCCGCATCGGTCATGGCGCGCACGCGATGGGCAACGCGAGCGCCGCCCTCGCACTTCACCGCATCACACCCCGCGGACCCCACGAAGGCACCGGCGCTGCGCACCGCGCATTCATCGCTCGGCTGGTACGACAGGAACGGCATGTCGCCGATCACGAACGCGCGCTGCGCCCCGCGACTCACGGCGCGCGCGAACACCAGCATCTCCTCGAGTCCGATGCCCAGCGTGCTCGGCAGCCCCAGCATCGTCATCGCCGCGGAGTCCCCCACGAGCAGCATGTCAACGCCCGCGCGATCGGCGAAGGTGGCGGTGGGATAGTCGTACGCGGTGATGAATACCGCCTTGCGGCCCTGTGTCTTGAGCGCGTTCAGCGTCGCGATGGTCACTTTGCCGGTGGACATGATGACCTCCTCAGCGGGGTTGACGGGCGGATGACAGGTCGTATGCGCACGCGGCGAGACGTTCCAGCGCGGCGTCGAGCAGTTCGGGCGACGTGGCGAACGAGAGTCGCAGATGCCCCTCGCCGCGCGCGCCGAACGACGGGCCGGCGAGTGTCGCGAGCCCGTACACGTCGAGCAGGATGCGCGCCAGCGCGGCGTTGGACAGACCGCCGCGCTCGAGCAGCCCGGACACATCGGGAAACGCGTAGAACGCGGTGGCTGGCGACGCGCACCGCACGTGCGGAATCGCGTTCAGCCCGCGCACGATGGCGTCGCGGCGCGCGCGCAGGCGCGACACCAGCGCCGTCACGCACTGCTGCGGCCCGGTCAGCGCCGCCAATCCCGCGAGTTGCACGAATGCCGGCACGCACGACGTGCTGTTGATGACGAGCGCGGCCACGCGTTCGGCCAGTCGCGCCGGCATCACGCCGTAGCCGAGCCGCCAGCCAGTCATGGCGTACGTCTTGGAAAAGCCATCCACGAGCACGGTGCGCTCCGCGAGACCAGGGCGCGAGGCAATGCTCTCATGCGCGCCCGCGAAGTACAGTCGCGAATAAATCTCGTCGGACAGCACCGCCAGGTCGTGACGGATCGCCAGCTCGGCAATGGCATCGAGCGCAGCCGCCGAGGCCACCGCGCCGGTCGGGTTGCCGGGTAGGTTGAGCACGAGCACTCGCGTACGCGGGGTGATGGCCGCGGCCATGGTCTCGGCGCAGCTGCCACCGGGTGGGTGCACCGGGTAGGGCACTGGCACGCCGCCCACCAGTCGCACGGCCGACTCGTAGATGGGGAAGCCGGGATCGGGAACGAGGACCTCGTCACCAGGGCGCACGAGCGCCAGCACCGCGTAGAGCAGCATGGGCTTGGCTCCCGCCGTCACGACCACTTGCTCGGGCGTGGTGCACACTCCGCGTTCGGACACATGCGTGGCGATCGCGTCGCGCAGCGTGGCAATTCCCGCCGGCGGCGCGTACCGCGTCGCGCCGTCGCGCAGCGCCCGGACTCCCGCCTCTACGATGTGCGCGGGTGTCGGCCCGTCCGGCTCACCGATTTCCGCGTGCACCACACTGCGTCCCTGCGCTTCCAGGCGGTGCGCCGCTGAGGCAACCTCGAATGCGGACTCGATGCCGAGCGTCTCCACGCCTGGCGTGAGCTGCAGGGCGTCGCGCGGGACGGATGTGGATGCGTGAGGCATGCGTGTTTGCCCTCGGGTGCTCGCTACGCCGCATGTCGCGGCGCGTAGTGAAACAAAAAACCCCGGCTGCTGGTTACGCGGCCGGGGAGAGATCACGACAGGTGCTGCCGTCTGTACTACCTGGCGCGCGCCACTCTCCCCAGCCGCCGCATGGCGGCGGTCATCACGTGATACGTGCACATGAGCGGGGCGCGCGTGGCAGCGCGAACAGAGAGGCGCATGCTGCTCCGATGGCATTCCGGCCGGAGCCGGATTGAGAGATCAGTCGAAAAAAAATGCCCGGGGTCTGTGCCCGGGCGAAGCTTTTTAGCAAGTTGTTTTACGTGGCTGCAATATGCGGGCAAATCACCACGGGAACACAACGATTGTTTCACAAGGCTATGACAGCATCGCGCGCCTGTCAAGAGGAATGCGCCATTCCCCTTGTGTGATGCGGCGGGGTGTGGGATAATGCCCGTCAAACCTCGTGCTCTCTCCTCCTCTCCTGCATCACCATGTCCTCCTCCAGGAAAACACAGTTCACTCGTCGCGAATTCGTGGCGGACGCGACCAGGGCCGCTGCCGCCCTCGCCATCGCCCCGACCATCGTTCCCCGTCACGTCCTCGGGCGCGGCTACCTGGCGCCGAGTGACACGTTGAACATTGCCAGTGTGGGGATTGGCGGCATGGGGATGAACAACATGAACACGCTCGCCAAGGGTGGTGAGCGTATCGTGGCCATCTGCGATGTGGACTTCCCGTACGTGGAGCGCTCCATTGCCGGCCGCTTCGAGCAGTGGAAGGGCAAGAGCGCGGAGGACGACGCCGATGCGACGCGCATCCGCGATGTCTACACGAAGGCCACAAAGTACGCGGATTTCCGCAAGATGCTCGACACGGAGAAGCATCTCGACGCCGTGGTGGTGGCCACGCCCGATCAGATGCACGCCACCATCGCGCACGCCGCCATGCGCGCCGGCAAACACGTGTACGTGCAGAAGCCGCTCACCTACACGGTGTACGAGGCGCGCCTGCTGGCCCGCACCGCGAAGGAGATGAAGGTGGTGACCCAGATGGGAAATCAGGGCCACTCGTACGACGGCACGCGTCGCATCGTGGAGCTCATCGCATCCGGAGTGATCGGGCCGGTGCACGAAGCGCACGTGTGGACGGACCGGCCCCAGCGCTACTGGGCGCAGGGCATTCCGCGCCCGCGTTCCGGACCGCCACCGGAGCAGGCCGCCACGCCAGTCGCCGCATCGGGCAGCTCGGCCGGCGCGACGCCGCCACCGCCGCGTCAGTGGGGCATGCGCACGGTGGACAATGCCATTCTTGCGGCGATGGATCAGGATCCGCACACTCCGCCGCCCGGACTCGACTGGCAGCTCTTCCTGGGTGCCTGTCACGAGGATGTGCCCTATCACCCCGTCTATCACCCGTTCAGCTGGCGCGGGTGGACGAACTTCGGCGTGAGCGCCATCGGTGACATGGGCGCGCATCTCATGGACCAGCCCTTCTGGGCGCTGGGGCTCGACTACCCGGAGACGATCGTGTCGTCGTCCACGCCGTGGGGCGCGCCCAAGGGTGAGGGATCGTATCCGCTGGCGATGACCACGCAGTACGAGTTCGCCGCGCGTGGCAAGCAGCCCGCGGTGAAGCTCACCTGGTATGACGGCGGTCTCTCCCCGCTCGTCGCACCCGGCATTCCGCGCCCAGGCGGAGATGGCGGTGGCGGGATCTTCATTGGCGAGAAGGGCTATCTCACGTACGAGACTTACGGCAACAATCCTCTTGTCTATCCGGGAACGCTGGCGCTCGCCGCGTCGGCCGTTCCCAAGTCGGTGCCGCGCATCGACGTGCCGCACGAGATCAACTGGGCGCAGGCGTGCAAGGGGAAGGGAGAGGCAAGCTCGCCGTTCGACTATGCCGCGAAGCTCACGGAGACCATGCTGCTCGGCATTGTGGCGCTCAAGGCGGGACAGGGACGGCAGCTCGAGTACGATGGCCGTTCCATGCAGGTCACGAACGTGCGGGAGGCGAATACGTATCTCACGCGCGAATACCGCGCGGGGTGGGAGCTGTGAAGGCGGCGTGCCGGATCGCGCACGCGCTCCGGTCCATCGCGGTGGTGTCCGTGTTGGCCGTGGTGGTGCCGTGCATCATGGCGTCGTCTGGCGCGGCGCAGGCGGTGCGCGGTCACCTGCTCATCGTCGGTGGCGGACCGCAGCCGCCGGCGCTGGTGCAGAAGTTCGTGGATCTGGCCGGCGGCGCGGGGCATGCGCGCATCGTCGTCTTTGGCATGGCCAGCGAGGATGGCAAGGCCGGCGCCGAGGAGAAGGCCGACGATTTGCGCAAGCTGGGCGCGCACGCGCTGGCGCTCTACATCACGCACGAGGAGGCCGATCAGGATTCCGTGGCGCGACTGCTCGACGACGCAACGGGTGTGTGGTTCATTGGCGGTGACCAGGTGAAGCTCACGCGAGCGCTGCTCGGTACCAGAGTGGAGCGCGCGATCCACGAGCGCTATCGCGCGGGCGCCGTCATTGGAGGCACGTCGGCTGGTGCGGCGGTCATGTCGTCACCAATGATCACGGGCGACGAGCGGCATCCCGGTGGCGCGCGGCCGCCCAGCGATTCGAGCAATGCCTTCATGACCATCGCCCGCGACAACATCGTCATGACCCAGGGGTTCGGCCTGCTCACCGCGGCCATCGTGGATCAGCATTTCCTGCGTCGGCGGCGACACAACCGACTCATCAGTGTGGTGCTCGAGGACCCGCGCCACCTTGGCGTTGGCATTGACGAGTCCACCGCGTTGCTCGTGGATCCGGATGGCAGGTGGACGGTTCTTGGTGAGAGCGCGGCCGTCGTGTATGACGCACGCCATGCGAGCATCACGCCGCCTGGTGCCCCTGTGCTCGGCGAGACCGGCATGGTAATGCAGGTCCTTCCTGCCGGCAGCACGTACGATCCGCGCACGGGACGCGCGACCCTGCCGCGCTGAAGCACTGCTGGCGCGCGCTCCGGTCGCGCGTCATGTTTCGACGTGTTCGTACGCTATTGCCCGATCCTTTCGCTCGCGCGCGTTTCGCATGGATACAGCCGAAGCCACCACGCTGCTGGAACACCAGCTGCAGCCCTTTCGCGCACAATCGCACGCCGATCTGCAACGGCTGTTGCTGGCGCCGGTGGCCACGGAGGTCGTCGGGTCATCGGGGCGGCGCTACCAGCTCCTGATTCAGGCGGCGTGGGTGAAGACGCCTGGTGAAACGCTCCGTGTTGTCGCGGGAATCGACGACAGCGGCTGGCAGCGTTTCCGGCCGATGATGGCAACGTTCGACGTGGCGCGGAGCGACGCCCGGCACAACGGCGCGTGAGATGTCGCTGACCCGCGATGCGGTACGCGATGCGGTGGAGCGCGGCGGCGATGAGCAGATGCAGCTCCTGCGCAAGCATCACGAGGACGCCTATCCCGAGAGCCGGCCCACCCCGGGCGATGTGTGCAAGGGCGAAGCGGAGCGGCTCAATGCGCTCGGACTGGGCGACGCGCCGGATTTCTCGCTCGCGGAGACGCGCGTGGAGCGGGTGGGGAACGAGGTGCGGCTCACCCACGTGTTCGAGTATGGGCCGCAGCACGTCCGACTCGTCACCGAGCCCTTTACCAACTACGGGTAATGCCCGAGTTCCATCAGGACGGCCCGCGCCTGGGGAACCAGTATCTGGACGACCGGCTGCTGCGCTCGTGGTTGCGCCGCATGCTCCCCCCGGAGATGCACGCGCGGGTGCATCTCGACCTGCAGCGATTCGGTGAGCGGGTCGCCACGGACATCCTGGCGCTGGGTGATGCCGCGGAGGCCGCGCCACCCCGGCTTGTGCCGTTCGATCCGTGGGGGCGACGCGTGGATCGCATCGAGACGAGCGAGAGCTGGCGCATGCTCGACCGCATCTCCGCGGAGGAAGGACTTGTCGCCATCGGCT
>JBOHTE010000318.1:0-9549 GCA_050733555.1 Gemmatimonadaceae bacterium
CCCCAGGGGCTGCCCCATGGGCTGCCCCTCACCTCACGAACAGCACGGCCGTCGCCTTCTGGCCGCTGGCCGCGGCCGAGATCGTGGTCGAGCCGGCCGCGAGCGCGGTCACGAGACCCGTCGCGTCGACCGATGCCACATCCGAGGCGGACGAGGCGAACTGGAAGGAGACGCCGGTAATCTGCGCGCCCGTCGAATCGAACGCGGCCGCAATGATCGTGGCGGTGTCACCAACGCTGAGCGTCGTCGGAAACGGCGCGAGATCCACCTGCGCGACGCTGCGCCGGCCGGTACACGGGAAGCCGAGGCCACAGGGCCCGGTGACCTCGTTGCCACTGCTGGAGCAGGCCGCGACCAGCGCGACGGCGACCGTCAGGAGAAAGAGTCGGGTTCGGCTGGTGCGCACGGGGTACATCCTCCGCTGGATGTTGGCTGGGCACGCGGCGGCGCCACGCGCGGAGTCACAGCGTCAAGGATGCAGCACGGACGCAAGGTGTGCCATGGTTTCGTCATGCTGAGCTCGGTTGACAGTCCAGGCTTCGGCGCACCGCGCGAACGAAGTTTCCCTTCGACATGGCGCCTCGCGACACGTACGCCGTTGCATCCTCCCGGCCAAGCACGGTTCGCGCGATGACACGGTCCGGCCATCCCTTTGCGATGCCGTGCTCGATCTCACCGATGGTGTCGTCCAGCCAGTTCGCCTTCGCTGCCAGCGCCTCCACCGGATGGGCGATCGGTCCACGGTGTGCGTCGAACATGCGCGCGGGGCGCAACGCGGCTGCGGCGCGCACGCTCCGCGCGAGCTGACGCGGGTTCTCGCTGGGATGCGCCAGCCGCACTTTCACGCCGAGGAAGAGATCGCCCGAGAACAGCGTTTCGCGCTCCGCGTCCCACACGACGTGATGATCATCCGAATGCCCTGGCGTGGGCACCAGACGCAGCGCGTCCGAGCCGAACCTCGTGATGGGCGTGACGAGCCGGGGCGGCGTTCCCCAGATGACGCGACGGTAGAGCGCGAGCGGAGCCGCGGCGCGCAAGTGCGCAAGCGTCGCATCGGACAACGCGACGGGCAGTCCTGCTCGCGCGGCGAGCTCGGCGTTTCCGCCGTGGTCTTCGTGGTAATGTGTGAGCAGCACACCCGCGGGACGCACCTGCGCGAGCAGGGCCGTGATTTCCTGCTCCACCGCCGGGAATCCAAGGTCCACGAGCATGCCGCGCACCAGATACGCGCTCACCGAGTAGCCAACGGCGCGGCTCACGCGCGTGGACAAGACCAGCCGCGTGACGTCGCCGAAGTCCTCGGTGCGGAGCATTGTGGAAGTCTACGACGAGTGTGATGGCGAATGCAGGGTGGACACCGCGAGGTCCGAAGCCTACAATGCAGCATGGACTTCACGCCGCTCTTCCGGATGATCCGGCTGCGCGTGCCCAAGGCGGCACGCGTCGTGCCCCCGCGCCTCGTGCGCGGCGGAACGCGGCGGTCCATCACGTAGCTCACGGTAGCGCTGCAGCGTGCTCGATCGACGCCCTGCCATACCGGCGGGGCGTTTCACTTTTGCATCGTGTGCACCCATGATCGAACAGCTCAAGGAGAAGCTGGAGGCGGAGGCCAATCGCCTGCAGCACGAACTCAATGTCACGCTCCCCGCCGAAATCCGGCGCGCCGTGGAGCTCGGAGACCTGCGTGAGAACAGCGAGTACAAGGCTGCGCTCGAACGGCAGCAATTCGTGCAGGCGCGGCTGGGACAGCTACGCCAGCGCCTGAGCAAGCTGTCGCAGATTGACGTGGCGCAGATTCCCTCGGACAAGGTGGGCCTCGGCTCACGCGTCACGGTCGAGGATGTGAAGACGGGAGCGACCGAGGTCTACAACCTGGTATTCGGCGACTCCGTGGACTTCGAAGATGGGCACGTGACCATGTCGTCACCCATCGGGCGCGCGCTGGTGAACAAGGGTGTGGGCGAACTTGCGTTGCTCAAGCTCCCGGCGACGACGCGGCAGCTTCGCATCATCGAGATCCTCACGATTCATCAGCTGTCGGCCGAGACCAAGTAGCGGGCCCGACACGGCGGCGCCTACTCTTCCACGGCGAACATCCGCTCCACCGCTTCGGCGTATTCCGCGAGCTGCAGGTCCCGCTCGGTGGTGGTCCAGCCGAGCAGCGGCGCCACAGTGCGCGCTACCGAGGGAGCCAGCGCCAAGGCGTGATCCGCGGTTTCGTACGCCACGTGCAGTCGGCGAATGAGCAGGTCGCTCAGTGTGAGGGCCATCTCCTGCCCCACGGCCCAGTGGAGCTCCGCCACGATGTAGGGCAGTTCCGGCAGCAGGGGCGCGCGCAGCGCATCGTCCGACGCGGCCAGCGCCCACACGTCCTGCCACTCGGTGCCATGGCTGTGCACGAGATGTCGCGCGACGTCCCGGCTGCCGACCTTGGTGAGTGCAGCGTCGATTTCATCATCGCAGGACGTCATGGCGCCACCGGGCAGTGCCACGCGCTCCGTGCCGGCACGTGCGTCGCGCTGCCCGAGCGACTTCGCTGCTTCGCGCACGACATCTTCCGCCACGCTGCGATAGGTGGTGAGCTTGCCACCGGTGATCGTGAGGAGTCCGGGTGCCGTCCAGGTGATGGCATGCTCGCGTGACACGCGTCCGGGGGCGCCATCGCTGTCTGGCGTCGCGGCGAGCGGTCGCACGCCGGCCCAGGCGCTCACCACGTCCGTCAGCGACAGGTGCGCGCGCGGGAAGAAGGCGTTCGCTGAGCGCATGAGATAGGCGATGTCGGCCGTGGTGGCGCGCACCGCGTCCAGCGGCCCCGTGTAATCGGTGTCCGTCGTGCCGATGATCGTCAGCCGTTCGGCCGGCAGAATGAACATGACGCGCCCATCGATGGGCGAGAGCAGCGTGAGCGCGTTGTGATTGCGTACACGGTCGCGCGGAACGGCGATGTGGACGCCCTTGGTGCCGCGCACCGCCGGAGGAAGTCCCGTGCGCGCCAGGGCACGAACGGTGTCGCTCCATGGCCCGGTGGCGTTGACGATGGCACGCGCGCTCACGCGTACCTGCTGCCCGGAGAGCGTATCTTCGACCACCGCGCCCGTGACCTTGCCCTGCGCGAGCACGAGATCGCGCACCGCCGCATGGTTCACGACGCAGGCGCCCGCCTCCGCTGCTGAACGGGCATTGGCCAGCGTGAGCCGAATGTCATCGGTGGCCGCGTCGTAGTAGCACGCTGCGCCGCGTAATCCGTAGGGACGCAGCTCCGGTTCGGTGACGGAGGTGAGATACGTGTTGAGGACGCGGTGGCTCGCAATGTTGCGGAAGAGCGCGAGTGCGTCGTACAGGGCGAGCCCGGCCCGGACTTTCCACGCGGGCAACCGGGCATTGTCGTACAAGGGCCAGACGAATTGCTCGGGCCGCACCAGGTGTGGTGCGATGCGCATGAGGATGCGTCGCTCGCGGCTCGCCTCGTACACGAGACGCAGCTGGCCCTGCTCCAGGTAGCGCAGGCCACCGTGGATGAGTCGTGAGGAGCGACTCGAAGTTCCGCTGGCGAAGTCATCGCGCTCGACGAGCGCCACGCGCCAGCCGCGCATGACTGCTTCGCGCGCGACGCCCGCGCCGGTGATGCCGCCGCCAATCACCAGCAGGTCGAACGGCTGGGCACCGAGTGCCGTGAAATGCGCCGCCCGAGCGGCCGCGGAGAACGAGCTCATCATCCGCGCGGGCCCGCGCGCGGTCCGCGATCTGGCGTCATGTCGCGGGCTGTCCGCGGTGGTCGCATCGGAAATAAGTGTGCATGGTTCGCAGCAAGTTTACAGCGCCGGTGCGGCGCGAGCCATGCGTCGGACGTCCGCTGCACGCCAATGGCGTCTTTCCCTGCGCTGTCATAATTTCAGCGCATGGCTTCCTACGGCAGCAACGGCCGGCGCGTGGCCGTCATGACCGGGCTGCGCACGCCTTTCGCGAAAGCCGGTACCGAGCTCAAGTCGCTCACTGTGCAGGATCTCGGACGCGCCGTGGTGGCCGAACTCATCGAACGCAGCAACCTGGACGGGACCGAGATCGACACGCTCGTCTTCGGGACCGTCATCCCGTCGGTGCTCGCCCCGAACCTGGCACGCGAGGTCGCCTTGCTGCCCATGCTGCCCAAGGGCATCCCGGCGTACACGGTGAGCCGCGCGTGCGCGTCGTCCAATCAGGCCATCACGGATGCCGCCGACCAGATCGTGTTGGGCCATGCCGACGTCGCGGTCGCGGGCGGCGCCGAATCGCTGTCGAACGTGCCCATCCTGCATTCGCGCGCGTTCTCCGATGTGCTGGTGTCGGCGTCGCGGGCGAAGACACTCGGCGGCCGCGTAGGCACGTTCTCCCGCGTGCGGCCCCGGGACCTCCTTCCCATCACGCCCGCCATCGCCGAGCCGTCCACGGGCGAGACCATGGGACAGTCCGCCGAGAAGATGGCCAAGCTGAATCACATTCCGCGGGAGGAGCAGGACCAGTTCGCGCTGCGCTCGCATCGACTGGCCGCGGCGGGGAGCCAGGACGGGCGGCTCACGGGGGAGATCATGCCGTACTACGTGCCGCCCGCGTATGATACGGTGGTGACGCTCGACAACGGCGTGCGAACGGATACCAGTCTCGAGCAGCTCCAGGCACTCAAGCCGGTGTTTGACCGGCGCTATGGCAGTGTGACCGCGGGGAACTCGTCGCCACTCACCGATGGCGCGGCGGCGGTGATTCTCATGAGCGCGGCGAAGGCCGACGCACTCGGATATCAGCCCCTCGCGTACATCCGGTCGTACGCGTACGCCGCGCTCGATCCCGGCGAACAGTTGCTGCAGGCGCCCGTGCTGGCCGCGCCCGTCGCGCTGGCGCGGGCCGGACTCACACTCTCGGACATCGACGTCGTGGAGATGCACGAAGCGTTCGCGGCGCAGGTGCTGTCGAACCTGCAGGGATTCGAGAGCAAGGCATGGGCGGCGCGCGCGGGATTCAGCGAGCCGGTCGGCGAGGTGGATCGCTCGCGTCTCAACGTCATGGGCGGGTCCATCGCGATCGGGCACCCGTTCGGCGCCACCGGAGCGCGCATCACCACCACGCTCGCGCACGAGCTGCAGCGCCGTGGCGGCCAGTTCGGAATGATGACTGTGTGCGCCGCCGGCGGGATGGGATTCGCCATGATCCTGGAGAATGCGGGATGACAGTCGGCGCGCACGAAGTGATCACGGGAACGGCCCTCTCGGCGGAGGTGGACAACGGCATCGCGATCGTCACGCTCGACGTGCCGGGCGCGAGTGTCAACACGCTGAGTCGCGCCGTGGTGGAGGAATTCAGCGATCTGTTCGACCGTGTCGACAAGGATCTCGGCATCCGCGCGCTGGTGTTGATGTCGGGCAAGCCGGAGGGATTCATCGCGGGCGCCGACATCGAGCAGTTCCTCGAGCTCCGCTCCGCGCGCGAAGCGGAGCTGATGAGTCGCGCCGGCCAGGCCATGATGGATCGCGTGGAGCGGCTCCGCGCCCCGGTGGTCGCGGCGATTCACGGTGCGTGTCTGGGCGGAGGTCTGGAGACCGTGCTTGCGTGTGCGTATCGCATCGGCACCGATCATCCCCGGACCGTACTGGCCGCGCCCGAAGTCATGCTTGGCCTGATTCCGGGCGCCGGAGGCACGCAGCGGCTGCCGCACCGCATCGGACTGCGCGCCGCGCTCGACATGATTCTCACCGGCAAGAACGTGCGCGCGAAGAAGGCGCTGCAGCTTGGGCTGCTGGACGAGATGGTGCACCCGAGCATCCTGCGCGACGTGGCGGTGGATCGCGCCCGGCAGCTCGCCTACGGCGGCATCGAGCGCGACAGGGGACGGCTCCACGCAGGTGTCGCGAACGCGGTGCTCGAGGGGAACCTGGTGGGTCGCGGCGTGGTGTTCCGGAAGGCTCGCGACGGCGTGATGGAAAAGACGCACGGGCACATGCCGGCGCCGCTGGCGGCACTGGATGCCGTGCGCGCGGGTTACGAGATGGGACGCGAGCGCGGTTTCGCCGAAGAGGCACGGCAGTTCGGCGAGATGGCGATGACGCCGGAGTCGAAGCAGCTCATTTTTCTCTTCTTTGCGACCACGGCGCTCAAGAAGGATCCGGGGACCGAACTGCCCACGGAGCCGCTGCCGGTGAACAAGCTCGCGATTCTGGGTGCAGGGTTCATGGGCTCGGGGATCGCGAGCGTGGCCGCGATGCAGGGAACGGTCGTGCGGCTCAAGGACGCCGACCATGTGCGCGTCGCGAAGGGACTGAAGGCGGTCAGCGAGGTGTTGCGCGAGAAACTGAAGAAGAAGCAGATCACGCGGCGCCAGTTCGATGACCAGATGACACTCGTGGGCGGCGTGGTGGAGTACGCGGGATTCGGCAGCGTGGACCTGGTGATCGAAGCCGTGTTCGAGGACCTGGCGCTCAAGCGCAAGGTGCTGCAAGAAGCCGAGCAGGTCATTCCGGGAGATGCGATCTACGCCTCGAACACGAGCACGATTCCCATCACGCGCATCGCGGAAGTGTCGCTGCGGCCCGAGCAGGTGCTCGGCATGCACTTCTTCTCGCCGGTGCCCAGGATGCCGCTGCTCGAGGTAATCGTCACGGAGCGCACGGCGCCCACGGCCACGGCCACGGCGGTGACATACGGCAAGAAACTGGGGAAGCACGTGATCGTGGTGAACGATGGTCCGGGCTTCTACACGACGCGCACGCTCGCCGCGTTCCTGAACGAGGCGGGATACCTGCTCGATCAGGGCGTGACGATCGAAGCGCTGGATCGCGCGCTGGTGGACTTCGGTTTTCCCGTTGGCCCCATCACGCTCATGGACGAGGTGGGGCTCGACGTAGGCGAGAAGGTCGGCAAGGTGCTCTTCGATGCCTTTGGCGCGCGTCTGGCTCCGTCGCAGTCGCTCGCGCGGGTGGCCGCATCGGGGCGAGCGGGACGCAAGGGCGGGAAGGGTTTCTATCAGTACGATGGACCCGGCGGGCAGAAGGGCGCCGTGGATGAATCGGTCTACCAGCTCCTGCCAACAGGCGTGAGTCGCATGGACATTCCCGTGGGAGAGCTGCAGGACCGGTGCGTGCTGGCGATGGTCAACGAAGCAGCGCACAGCCTGGAAGAGGGAGTGCTGCGCTCACCACGTGATGGGGACGTGGGGGCGGTGTTCGGCATTGGGTTTCCGCCGTTTCGGGGTGGGCCGTTCCGGTACATTGACGCCATTGGCGCGGCGACCATTCTGCGCGGGCTGGAGGAATTTCACGGCCGCTTCGCGCCGCGCTTCGAGCCCGCCGGCGTCATCGTGGACATGGCGAAGAGCGGGGCGAAGTTTTATCCGGACGGAGGGCAGGGGGGACGGCGCTGACATCCCCGCCCCACCGCCCCTCACTTGGGAATGATCCACCCTTCACCGGCCTTCCCTTGGGAATCGGCAATCGGGAATGGTGGGAACGGGGAATGGGGAGGCCGATTCCCCCTTCCCCATGAAACGGGGGGGGGCGGCAGGGGGCGGATTGCCTACCCTATTCCCCATTCCCGATTTCCCATTCCCGCGCCGTGCTCATTCCCGGTCCCAATCAGCATGAACCGCGTGACGTTTCCCCTGCGGTCCTCGACGCCGGCCGTCACGAGCTCCGCCCCATAGCGCTCGGCCGCCGCCACCGGTGCAATGACCGCGTTCACGTCGAGGCGATCCGCCATGAGATCGCGCACGCCGCCCGCCGTATCGGCAATGGTCACCGGCTCGCAGTGGGGGTGGGCCGCGAACCAGCGTGTGCACTGCTGGAGCGCGATCGGGTGCGAGGCCACACGGCGCAGCGGCGTCGTGCTGGTGCCCGGGCGCATGATGAGACACTGCTGCACCGGATAGCGCAGCTCGCGATGGACCCTGAACGCCCGCGCCCGCGCCCGCATGGCATTGTCGTAAATGAGTCCGGCGATGGTGTTCCACACCGGAACGACACCACGTCGCGCCAGACCATGCCGTACCGATGCGAACAGATCATCGAACGTCATGCAGCAGCGGATCTCGATGTCGGCGCCAAGCAGCCGGTGCGCGGCGCCCTCGCTGAACGAGCCGAGTTCTCCCTGGATGGCGACGATCACGTGGCGTGATCCTCGGCGCGGCGCGTGAGCGTGATGATGCGCCAGAACAGCTCGCGCACACCCTCCTCGGGAAGCGCCGCCTCGCGCGCCAGTTCCGCGGCGCGGCGCACGACGCGCGCTTCCTGCGCCGGGTCGAGTACGGGGAGGCCGGCCGCGTGCTTCGATCTGGCAATGGCTTCGCCGAGCTGAAGCCGTTCCGCCACGAGTCGCAGAATCGCCCGGTCAATCTGTGCGATCGCCGCGCGGCCCGATGCGAGCGTGTCGCAGGCCGCCGCGTCGTGTCCATTACTGCCTGGGGCGCTCATGAGGCCACCGGACGGCGACGGAGTGCCGCCTGGCGTGAGACGGACAGGGGCGGCTCGACGATGGCGGGCGTTGCACCCACGAGCCGGCGGCCTGCCGCCGCGGCAAAGGTGGTCACGCCGCGCATCATGGCGCTGAAGGCCGGCAGCGAGAGTTGCTGTGCGCGATCGGAGCGTGACTGTTCGGGTCGTGCATGCACCTCGACGATCAACCCATCGGCACCAGCCGCGATCGCGGCCCATGCGAGCGCGGGAACCAGCTCGGCGTCCCCAGCGGCATGACTCGGGTCCACGATGACGGGCAGGTGCGTCTCGCGCTTGAGCACGGGAATGGCGGAAATGTCGAGCGTGAATCGCGTCGCGCTCTCGAACGTGCGCATGCCCCGCTCGCAGAGAATGACATCGTGATTGCCGCGCGCCATGATGTGTTCGGCGGCGAAGAGCAATTCGGTGATCGTGGCAGCGAATCCACGTTTCAGCAGCACCGGGCGGCCAATGCGGCCCAGCTCGGCGAGAAGGGCGTAGTTCTGCATGTTGCGCGCGCCAACCTGCAAAACGTCGGCGTGCTCGGCGACGAGATCCACCTGGCGCGTGTCGAGCACTTCGGTCACGACGGGCAATCCGGTTTCCCGCCGCACCAGCGAGAGCAACTCGAGTCCCTCGGCACCCATCCCCTGGAACGCATAGGGCGACGTGCGCGGTTTGAGCGCACCGCCGCGCAGCGCCGTAGCGCCGGCGTTCCGCACTCCGTGCGCCGTGGCGCGCAACTGCTCCAGCCCTTCAACAGAGCAGGGTCCGGCAATGACGACGATGCCGTTCCCGCCCACCACCGCGTCGCGCGCGCTGCCAATGCGAATTGGTGTCGTGTCGTGTGCGCCGCCGGGTGCGGCATCGCGGGATGCGAGTCGGTAGGGTCGTGTCCATGCCATGATGGATTCAATGTTCACGTCCTGCCGCCAGTCGCCGGAGTCGTCCGCGGTGCCGGGCTCATCGAGGCACCCGACAACGACGCGAGCGCCACGCCGCACGGCGTGCGTGCGCATTCCGCATTGCTCGAGTCGCTCGCGGAGTGCATCAACCTGTTGATCGGCCACACCGGGCCGGGTCGTGATCACCATGG
>JBOHTE010000319.1:0-24203 GCA_050733555.1 Gemmatimonadaceae bacterium
CTTTGAAACCCCAGCCTCCCCCGCCCGGCGTGCGGATCTCCACGACGTCACCGGGCGACAGGGCAACCCGGCATTTCGACGGCAGCGGCTCACCGTTGAGGAGATTCGCGCCGCACTGCCCGTCGCCCCCGCCATGGGCCCCGCGCGGCGCACGGCGCCGGCGCTCCGTGAGCAGCGTGAGCGTGCACGCCTCCAGCATGCGATAGCGTCGCACGATGCCGCTACCGCCGGCGTGCTTGCCCTCGCCGCCGCTCGACCGACGGATGGCGTACTGCTCGATGCGAATGGGATACGTCCATTCGAGCGACTCGATGGGCGTGTTGCGCGTATTGCTCATGCCCACGTGGACCGCGCTCGGGCCCGGACCGCGACGGGAGGCACCCTGCCCTCCCCCCAGCGTCTCGTAGAACGTCCAGCCGGCGCCGCCAAAGGTGACGTTGTTCATGGTGCCCTGGCCGTTCGCCGGCACATCCACCCCCGCGTTTGCGAGCGCGGCGAACATCGTGTCGGCGATCCGCTGGGACATCTCGACGTTGCCTGCCGCCACCGCGGCGGGCCACCTGGCGTGCACCGCGGAACCGGGCTCCGCCACGACCTCCACCGCGCGCGCAATGCCGTCGTTCGTTGGCACGTCGTCCGGCATGAGCGTGCGCATGACGAAAACCGCGGCGGCACGCGTCACGGCGATGGGACAGTTCACGTTGCCGCGTACCTGCGGTGCGGTACCGGCAAAATCGAATCGCAGCCGGCCATCGTGCACATCCACCGCCACCGCCACGGCGACACTGTCCTCGCTCACGCCATCGCCCTCGAGCGCATCCAGCGCCTGTCCGCTGCACACGCCCAGCGCCGCGATCACCGCGCGCGCGCTCCGTTCGGTGTAGTCCAGGAGGGCACAGCCAGCCTCGTGCACGCGCGCCATGCCCTCACGCGCGATGAGCGCGCGCACTCCATCGGCACCCACCGTGCACGAAGCCAGTTGCGCGCGCAGATCGCCGTGCCGCTCCGCAGGCGTGCGCACGTTCGCCAGCACGAGCGCCATTACGTCGTCGTCCAGCACACCGCGGCGCACCAGCCGGATGGGAGGCAGCACCAGCCCCTCCTGCACCAGCTCCGTCGCCCCCTGCGGCATGCTCCCCGGACTCATGCCTCCCACATCGGCGTGATGCGCGCGCACCGCCACGTATGCCACAATCGTCCCACCCCGTTCCACGGCTTCGACGAGGGTGAGGTCGGGGAGATGCGACCCGCCGCGAAAGGGATCGTTGAGGAGAAAGACATCGCCGGGCGCGGGATGGCGCTCGCGCACCGCGTGCACGCTCTCGGGCATCGCGCCGAGATGCACCGGAATGTGTGCCGCCTGCGCCACCATGCGCCCGTCGACATCGAACACCGCCGTGGACGCATCGCGCCGCTCGCGAATGTTGGGCGAGAGCGCGCCGCGAATGAGCACAGCGCCCATTTCCTCGGCCACCGTCGCGAAGGCGTGCGCCATCACCTGCAGGTCGAGCGGATCCATGTGCACCGTCCCGCTCATGCGTCGCGCTCCAGCAACCAGCCGCCCAGCGGCAGCGCGCGCGCGGTCCACGCCTCCTCCACGAGGAGCGATGCGTCGGGCAGCGTGATGACCGCCGGGCCGCGCACCGTCGCATCGATGTCGCCACCGTTGTCCACGCGCGCCTCGTCCCACGACGCGTGACCGCGCCGGGCCAGATGCGCCGTGCGCGCGGCGCTCGTGGCCGCATGGCGCAATCCGATCACTTCGACGGGACGCTCGAGTGTGAAGCCGTAGCGCGACCGGTGCATGGCGGCGAATCGGCTCGCGACCACCGCACCATCCTCGCCAGGTGACACGGTGACATCCAGCTCGTGCCCCTGTCCCTCATAGCGCACCCGTGCCCACCAGCGGTGCGTCGCGCCGGCCTGTGCGCGTGCAGCCAGCGATGCACACAACGGCGTGATGTCCCCCTCCGTGAGCGCATCCGCTCGGCGCATCACGCTCGTCATCCCCTCGCGGCGCTCGGCGGCCAGCGCCAGCCCGAGCGCGCTGAGCACGCCGGCGAAGGGGGGCACGAGCACCGTGCGCATACCGAGCTGACCGGCGAGCGCGCACGCGTGCAGCGGCCCACCGCCACCGAACGCGATGAGCGTACAGCGTCGCGGATCCACGCCGCGCTCCACGCTCACGCGACGCAGGGCGCGCGCCATGGACGCGTTCGCGATACGCACCATGGCTTTTGCCACGTGCCCTGCATCGCTCGCGACGAGCGCGGCAAGACGCCGGATCGCGGCGCGCGCCGCGGCATCGTGAAGCGCGACGCCACCGCTCAATCGTTCGTGTTGCAGGACGCCGAGCACCAGGTGCGCGTCGGTAAGCGTGGCGTCGGCGCCGCCCTGGCCAAACGCCGCCGGTCCCGGATGCGCGCCGGCGCTGCGTGGACCGACGCGGAGCGCGCCACCGGGGTCCACCCACCCGATGCTTCCGCCGCCAGCGGAGACGGTATCCACCAGCACACGCGGCAGCGCGATGGGCACGCCGGCAACCTCGCCGCCCGGTTCGGTGAGTGGCTCGCCGTCCAGAATGATCCCCGCATCGGCGCTCGTCCCGCCAATGTCCAGGGTGAGCGCGTCACGAATTCCCATCAGCCGCGCCACGAACGCGGCGCCCGCCACGCCGCCCGCCGGACCCGAGAGCGCCAGCGCGGCGGCAGAGCGCGTGGCGTCGGTCGCGCTCCGCATCCCGCCGGCGGATGTCATCACCGCGAGTGAGGGATATCCCGCGCCCTGCAGCATCTCGTCCAGTCGGACGACATAGCGTGCCACGCCGGGGCGCAGATACGCCTCGGCGACGGTGGTCGCCGTCCGCTCGTACTCGCGGATTTCGGGGAGCACCTCGCTCGAGAGTACCACGTCCAGCGCGGGCGCGGCGTGGCGCAGCGCGGTCGCCATGGCCCGTTCGTGCCCGGGGTACAGATAGGAATGCAGCAGCGAGACGGCCACGACATCGGGAGCACAGCGGAGCGCAGCGGCCACGGCGCCGGCCGCGGCCCCCTCGCTGAGGGAACGCGTGACCCCCTGTGGTTCGACGCGCTCAGCGACGGCCACGCAGCGCTCGTGCGGAACGAGCGGTGCCGGGTGGTGGAGCGAAAGATCGTAGAGCGAGGCCCGATCCTGCCGGCGCAGCTCGAGCAGATCCTCCGTGCCCTCGGTGGCAAGCAAGGCGACGCGCGCGCCCGTGCGCTCCAGCAGCGTGTTCGTCGCCACGGTGGTGCCGTGCACCACGCGGTGCACATCCGCCGGTTCGACGCCCAGCGCCGCGAGCACCGCCATCACGCCCGTGCTCTGATCGTCAGTCGTGGACAGAATCTTGCGGGCGACGACGACGCCCGCGTCATCAATCGAGACGAGATCGGTGAACGTGCCGCCGACGTCGATCCCGACCGATAGGCCGCTCACGGCGTACGGCGGCGGCGCCACGCCAGCACCACCAGCACCAGGGTCGCCAGCGTGGAGAGCGCACCAATCCAGTCGCCCACGCGAACGTACAGGGGGATCACGTCGGTGGTCTGCGCCTGATAGGTGGCGGTGGCCGGCACGAACAGGTCCGTGGCGCCGTGCACATCGCCCAGCGGGTCCACGTATTCCGAGATCCCGGTGTTGGCGGCGCGCACGATCCCCACGCGATTCTCGATGGCACGCATGACGAGGTGCGCCGCGTGCTGGTGCGGCGCCAGGCTCGTTCCGAACCAGGCATCGTTCGTGATGTTCACCAGCAGCGACACGCCATCGCGCCGGTACTCCCGTGAGCGCTGCGGAAAGATGGACTCGTAGCAGATGAGCACCCCCACCTTTCCAAAGGGAAGGGTGAATGGCACCGGCGTGCCGCCGCGACCATAGGCGCCGAAATAATTGAGACTCGCGAACCACTTGGGATTCACGAACGGCACGCGTTCGACGATGGGCACGAGATAGCTCTTGTGGTACGTGGGCTGCGTTCCGAGCCTGCCCGTGGAGTCCGCCAGCATCGCGGCGTTGTAGTAATCGAAATCCCCGTTCGGATAGTAGACCAGGTCGAGCACACCAAAGAGAATCGGCGTGTGGTAGTCGTGCGCGAGTGTGCGAACGGTATCCGCCCAGTCGGGATGCTGGCTCAGGAACCCCGGCAGTGCGGCCTCGGGCCAGAGCAGCAACGCCGCGTCGTGGCGCGCGAGCCGTTCACGCGACAGCGACGCGAGCATGCCGACGATCTTCCACTGATACTGCTGCTGCCACTTCTCCGTCTGCGGCACGTTGGGCTGCACGATCGCGATAGGTGCCACGGGCCGGAGCTGGATGGAATCAATGCGCCAGATGCCATAGGCCTCGATGAGGAGTAGCAGGAGCGCAATGATCGCCGCGCGACTCAGCACGGCGCGCCGCGCCGTGCGCAGCATCCAGGCATCGACGATGAGCCCATTCGTCGCCGCGATCCAGAAACTCAGACCGCGCACGCCGCTGATGTCGGCCGCCTGCGACAGCGCGGGCACGCCCGACACGGAGAGCCCGAGCGGCAGCCATGGAAACGCCAGCGGGCCCATGTGGTCCAGCAGCAGCTCCGACGCGACCCAGATCACCGGAAGCAGAATGGCCACCGGGAGCCGCGTCGTCCGCCGCACGGCTGAGAGCACGGCCATGGCGACGGCGACCACCGGCGCGAGCACCAGCAGCGACGCGACGTATCCCAGGATCGCGAGATTCGTGTAGATGTGCAGCGCGATCGCGATCCAGTAGAGGTTGATGCCGTACGCAACAAGGCCGAACCAGAAGCCGATGCGCGCGGCGCCCTGCCAGCGCTGCTGCGCGTCCGCGCGGCGCACCACGGCCAGCGTCACGGGCACCAGGCATATGAACGCCGGCACCAGCAGCGGGAACGGCGGGAACGCAATCCCGAAGAGCAGCGCCGAGATGACGATGGCCACCGCCTCACGCCGGAGCGGCACGAGCACGCGCAGGCTCACGGGCGGATTTCCTTTCCCTCGTCCGCCGACCGGTAGATGGCTTCGAGGATCCGGTGCACGAGGATCTGGTCGCTGGGCGGTTCGTAGGCCGCATCGCCCTGCACGAGCGCGATGAAGTGTGCCAGCTCGGCGCGATACGACTGGATGAACACGCTGTCGCGCGTGGCGGCGCCGCGCGGCGTCACATCCAGGGGCTCGCCATTCAGCTCCTTGACCACGCGCAGCGGCACGAGCTGCGCGCTGCCACGCGTCGCGTACAGGTCGAACCACCACTCATCGTCCTGCCCGACATACACCCACGACGTATCCACGATCGTGGTCTTCCCCTGGGCGCATTCAATGAACGCCACCAGTGCATCCTCCACCGCGCTGGCACCGCGTCCGCGCTCCATTCGCGCGGTCACGCGTACCGGCTCGGGGAAGTCCGCGAGCCACATGGCGAGGTCGAGCAGCGGGAGCCCATGCTCCATGAATGCGCCGCCGCCCGCTTCGGCGCGACGGTACCGCCACCCCTCCGCCACGCGCTTGGGTTGCCGATGCCCCGCGCGCACCGCGGTGAGCTTCCCCAGCTCCCCGTTCCGGAGGAAGCTGCTCAGTGCCTGCACATCCGAGCGGAATCGGTGGTTGTTCCCCACCACGACCTTGCGATCGGCGCGCGCGGCCGCGGCCAGTATGCGCTCGACGCCGCGCGCCGTGAGCGCCAGCGGACGCTCGCACAGCACCTGCATGCCTGCCGCCAGCGCGCTGAGCACGTGCGGCTCGTGCAGATGGTTCGGTGTCGTCACGAGAATCGCATCGAGGCGATCGAGCTCCAGCATGTCCTCGATATCCGTGAATACGTCGGGAATGGCGAATCGCTCGGCGAGGGCGCGCGCTTTTGCCCGGTCGTTGTCGCACAGTGCCACGATCTCGGCGCTGCGCATCCGCGCGAGGGCCGGCAGGTGTGCCACCTGCGCGATGGCACCGGCGCCCACCACGCCAATCTTGACCGATGGTTTCATGCCGCTCCGGGTTGAGAATCCCACCACGACGGTGCCGCCAACGGCACGCTATTCACTGGCCGGGGCCACCTCGGTGCCCGGATAGTACGTCGCCAGGATGGTGCGGAAGTCCTGGCCCGCGCGCGCACGCCCGATCGCGCCCCACTGGCACATGCCCACGCCATGCCCGTAGCCGTGCCCCCGGACCACGAGGCGCGATACCCGTCCATCGCCATCCCGCTCGGTGCGGACGGAAAAATACGTGCTGTTGAGAATCTCGCCACCCGAAGTCCGGAGTACGAAGCGAATGTCGTTCGCCCGCAGAGCGTACCGCCCCCGATCCGTCGTGATCACCAGTGACTGCACGCGGCCCGATGGCGTGAGTTGCGCGACCTCGATGTCGCGGGGCACGCCGGGTCCGCCGCGCGGGACCGTCGCGTAGGTGGCCAGGTACTTGTCGAGATCCTCGCGCAGCACAGCGCGCGTGAAAGTGCGCTCCCACTCGAACCGTGGCGCGATGTCACAGTAATACCGGTCGGTACCGGGAATGCGATCGCTCACCGACACGAGATAGGGTTCGTCGTCCGTGCGCCAGATCTCGCTGGCCGCCGCGGTGTGTCCCCCGCATGTAGAGTGATAGGGCGCGTTCACGATGCGCCCGCCATAGCGGAGCACCAGTCCTGACGTCGCCATCACGGCCGCGTCACTGATCGACGTCTCCCCGTCCGCCCCGCCGTACACCTGATCCATCACCGTGGCCAGCATGTCATACGGCCGCGTAGGGCTGTTCAGCAAATGCGTGTACGCATAGCTGCGCGCGGCCACCGCCTGCGCCGCGACCGCGGCCTCCTCGCCGGGTGCGCGTCTGCCGATCTCGAGCGGCACGACGCCGCGCAGGTAGTCCTCGAGATAGAGCCGGTTGATCACCATCAGGCCGCCCGTCACCGGACGCACCCAGATCTCGCCGCGATAGTGCTTGCCGTTCACGCTGAGCAGCGCGCCGCGCGCGACCGGACGCGCCACGAAGGGGGCCGGTCGCCAGGGTGACGCAGAGCCATCATCGTGCACGGCGCGCAGCTCTCCATTCCGCGACTCGATGGTCCAGAGATCGCCCCCATCCGCGCGGAGCAGCGTACTCCCGCCACCCGAGTCGTAGAGCCGCCATTCGCCGGTGCCCGAGACCGTCACGTGCGGCGCTCCGGCCGCGAGCGCGATACGCACGACCGTCCCGCCCGCCAGCGCGTTGTCGCTGGGTGGCGGCACCTGCTCAATGGGTTCGGGCCGCATGGTGTCCACGCTCACCGGCGCCCGCGTCGTGTCCACGGGCGCCGGCGGCGGCGCGGGGCGTGACGGACGCGTCACGCACGCGACGACGAGCAGCAGGGCGCCGGCGGCGGCGGCCTTACGACGTGACAGCCGCACGCAGCGCGCCGTCCAGTCGATCGAGCGTGGCATCGATCTCCGCGTCGCCGTGCGCGGCAGAGACGAATGCCGCCTCGAAGGGAGACGGGGCCATGAAGACGCCGCGCGCGAGCGCCGCGTGATAGAAGCGGCGGAATAGCGCCGTGTCGCTCGCCTTTGCCTGGGTGAAGTCGCGCACCGGCTCCGGGCGAAAGAAATATCCCCACATGGATCCGGCGCGGTCCGCCGTGAACGGAACGCCCAGCCGCGCGGCGCTCTCGGCGAAGCCCGACACGAGCCGGGCCGTCCGCGCCGCGATGCGATCGTGCAGCGCGGGAGTCAGTGCGCGCAGCGTCGCGAGCCCCGCGGCCATCGCGAGCGGATTGCCCGAGAGCGTGCCCGCCTGATAGACGGGGCCGGCCGGAGCGATGAGTTCCATGATCTCGCGCCGCCCACCGAACGCCGCGGCCGGCAGTCCGCCGCCCATCACCTTGCCCAGCGTCGTGAGATCGGGCGTCACCCCGAAGCGTTCCCGCGCGCCCCCCGGCGCAATGCGAAAGCCGGTCATGACCTCATCGAAGATGAGCAGGGCACCGCTCTCATCGGCGATCGCGCGCAGCTCGGGGAGAAAGGCGGGATCGGGTGCGATGAAGCCCGCGTTGCCGACCACCGGCTCCACGATGATCGCGGCGAGCGACCCCGCATGGGCGCGGGCGATGTCGCGCGCGCGTGCCGCGTCGTTGAACGGCGCGACCAGGGTGAGTGATGCCAGCGCCTGCGGTACGCCCGGCGAATCGGCCAGCGCGAGAGTGGCGACGCCGGAGCCCGCGCGCACCAGGAAACCGTCCGCATGCCCATGATAGCAGCCGTCGAACTTGAGAATCGCGCTGCGCCCCGTGACCGCACGCGCCAGCCGCACCGCGCTCATGGTTGCCTCGGACCCGCTCGACACGAAGCGCAGCATCTCCACGTGCGGCATGCGCGTCGTGATGGCCTCCGCGAGATCCACCTCGAGCTCGGTGGGGATACCGAACGAGGTGCCACGCCGCATCGCGCACTCCACGGCGTCCAGCACCGCGGGTGCCGCGTGCCCGAGCGCGAGCGCGCCCCACGACATCACGTAGTCGATGTATTCGCGGCCATCCACATCCCGGATCCGTGCGCCTGCCCCGCTGGACACGACGAATGGCTCGCCGCCCACGCCGCCGAACGCGCGCACCGGTGAGCTGACGCCACCGGGCATGCATTGCGCGGCACGCGCCATGATCTCAGCGGATCGGGATGCGCTCACCGGCCAAAGCTTCCACTCGTGATGCCGCCGAGCACCGGCAGGGCGCGTGACCGCGCCGCGCGGCCTGCCGGACCCGGAGGCATCAGGACACGCGTCACGTGCGCGCGAAAATCGTAGTCGTCCACGACGCTGTCCACGCGACATTCCACGATGGCGCCCGGTGCCGTGCTGCCCGAGAGATACGTGATGCCGTCAATGTCATCCGCCTGGCAGATGAGCCGGGCCTGCCACGTCGCGGCATCCGCGTTCGCGCGGTCCACGATGGCGCGCACCGTCCGCCCCACATAGCGCTCGTAGCGCTCCTCCGTGATGGCACGCTGCAGCTCCGTGAGCCGTTCCAGCCGCTCGAGCTTCACCACCATGGGCACGTCATCCGCCAGCTCCGCCGCGCGCGTTCCCTCCTGCGGCGAATACGTGAACGCGCCCACGCGCTCGAAGCGTACCTCCTCGAGGAGATCGCACAACTGCGCAAAATCGTCGGCCGTCTCCCCCGGGAATCCCACGATGCAGGTCGTACGGATGGCCAGCTCCGGCACGGCCTCACGCACACCCGCCACGCGCTCGCGGATCGTGCGCGCCCGCTCGGGACGACGCATGCGCTGCAGCACCGCATCCGACCCGTGCTGCATGGGCATGTCGAGGTATGGCACGATGCGCGATTCACGCGCCATGAGGTCCAGCAGCCGCGGCGTGATGCCCGCCGAGTACAGGTAGAGCAGCCGAATCCACGGCACCGTCGTCCCGGCCACCAGCGCCTCGAGCAGCTCGGGCAACGCGACGCCATCGCGACGGTCGCGTCCGAAGTGCGCCAGGTCCTGGGCCACGAGATTGATCTCGCGCGCGCCCTGCAGCTCGAGCAGTTGGGCCTCACGCACGATCTCGTCCAGCGCAAACGAGCGATGCCTGCCGCGCATGAGCGGAATCGCGCAGAAGGCGCACCCGTGATCACACCCTTCGCTCACCTTGAGGTAGCGCACGTGCGGCAGATCGCCCGTATAGACGCGCACGCCCGGATGCCCCGCCAGCGGATCCGAGAGGCCCGGCACACCGCGGGCTTCCAGTGCCGGCACGAGCTGGTCCATTTCGGACGCACCAAGGAACAGATCCACCTCGGGCAGCTCGGCCTGCAGATCGTGCTTGTGCCGCTCCACCATGCACCCCACCGCGACAACCGTCGTACAGGCACCGCCCGACTTCAGCCGGGCAGCCTCGAGGATGGCATCGATGGACTCCTGCTTGGCCGCATCGATGAAGCCACAGGTGTTGATGATGATGACGTCGGCCTCTTCCAGATTCGGCGTGTGCGTGGCACCACGGTCGGTGAGCAGCGCGAGATAGCGCTCGCTGTCCACCGTGTTCTTGTCACAGCCGAGGGTGATGAATCCGACGTTCACCGGGAGGGACCGCGGGAGGGGAAAGCCATTGACGAAAGCTAGTCGCGGCGTGGAGTTCGCTCAACGACGAACGGGCTGTGGCGACCGGGCGTGGCCGGCTCACACGCCATCGGCGCTATCCCATGGCCCGCCGCAACGCGTGTCCCATTTCCGTCATCGAACCGAATCGATCTGCGGGTACCCGCGCGAGCGCAGCCATCACGACGCGCTCCACTTCATCGGGAATCGTCTCCCGCAGCGCCCGCAGCGGCCGTGGAGATTCGGTGAGGCGACGCGCCAGGATGGCCTGGGCGCTGCTGCCTGAATGGGGCGACTCGCCGGCGAGCGCCTGATACAGGATGCAGCCCAGACTGTACACGTCCGCGCGGCCATCCACTGCGCCGCCCTCGAGCTGCTCAGGGCTCATGAATGCCGGCGTTCCCACTGCCACGCCGGTGTGCGAGCCACCAGTCGGCACGGCGCCGAGTACCGCGTCGGTCACACCCACCTCGATCACCACGACACGATCCCCATCCAGCATGATGCGCCGTGGCGTGAGATCGAGGTGCAGCACGCCCGCCTCGTGCGCGTACCCGAGTGCATCCGCCACACGCGCGCCGACGCGCAGCGCTTCATGGATCGCGAGGTGCCGGTCGCGCGCGAGCCGTACAGCCAGGGAGTCGCCGGCCGGCGGCGGCGTCACGACATAGGTGACATCCTCGATCTGTCCGACATCGATCACTGGAAGAATGTCGGCATGCCGGAGCCGCGCCGTCGCGCGCAGGCCATCCATCAATATCGACGCGTCCGCAATCGCTGCCAGCGACGGAAGCAGCACGCGTACGTACACGGCGCCGCCGCTTCCGATGTCGGTCGCCTGAAAGGTGGTGCCGAGCGACCGCCGGCCGACCGTGCGCTCGATGCGATAGCGTGACGTGAGCACGCGACTGACGTACTCCTGATAGCGCTGCTGCGGGAGATTCGGCGCGGCCGGCGAAGGTCGCGCGGCCACTTCCGGTGCCGCAGCGGGTGCAGTGGCGCGAATCCAGGCGATGACCGACTGGATCTCCGGATCCGCGACCTCACCCAGTTCCTCGCGTACGAGCGCTTCATACACCCGTCCCTGTTGCAGCGCCGCCGAGCGATCGCCCGACGCCGCCAGCGCTCGCATGAGCGCGACGGTTGCGCGGCTGCTCAACGGATCGAGTGCCGCCACGCGGCGCCACCAGCTCACTGCCGCAGCATGATCGCCTGCCGCTGTCGCGGCGGTGGCCAGCGTTTCGAGCGCCGTACGCGCCAGCGCCGCGTAGCGCGTCCGCTCGACCTCCGCCCAGCGCTCGAACTCCGGCGCACCGCCCAGGAAAAAGCCGTCCAGGAAGGGAGCGGCATGAATTGCGGCGGCGCGCTCGGCGTCGCCACGCGCCAGCGCGGCGTGAAAATCCGCGACATCGGTGCACATGGCATCCGGATTCAGACGCAACGCGCCTGTGTCCAGAATAACGTCAGCTGATTTCAGCGAGCGACGCAGCAGATACAACAGCTGCGCCAGGACGTGTCGCGCCCTGCCCTCATCGCTCTCCGGCCACAACACCGGGAGCAGTTTGTCGCGGGAAAGGCCGCGCTCCGGCGCCGTCGCGAGCAGCGCCAGAAGCGCGAGCGCCCGCCGCCGCATGGCGCCGATCCCCGCCCCGGCAGGATGGTTGTCCTGTTCGACCCAGAGGCCGCCAAAGGTGCGGAGCTTCAGCATGTGCGGTGAATGATAGCGGGGTGACACCCGCGTGATGACCTCTCGCCATTCTAGGTGCCATGCCGGGCAGGTGCAACACTGTCAGGGTCGCCGGAGTGTCCAACCGCAGTCTGTCTTCACATGGGAGGTTGCCATGCGCCACGCTTACCGGCTGTCATACGCCTACGTGCACACGGCGGTGTTCGCCGCGGGGCTCCTTGCCGCGACGGGGGCGCTTCACGCGCAGCAACTGGCGGCTGCTCCTGACAGTACGCGTAGCACGGCCGTGACGCCACCGGCCTTGTCGATGACCCAGCGGATCGCCGCCGCTGCAGTACCGCGCGTGGGCGAACGAGTCTACGCCGAGGCGCGACAACCCGGCCAGGACCAGGTGACGGTGATCCTCGTCCGCGAGGGACTACCATTGAGCACGGACGAAACCGTGTGGCCGGTGCAATTGCGCTGGGTCGTGATGGCGCGCCGGGCGAGCGATTCCTTCGTGGCGGATGTGTACGGGCGCGCCAGCGACAGCGGGCGACTGTACCTGGATGGCGTCATCACCGAGGGCACGCGCAGTGGATCGGCCATCCACATCGAAACGGACCGGAATGTCGGGCGCGACGCATCAGTCACCATCACCCCAATGAAGTCACGGTAGTCACGCCAGGCGCCGCACCGCGGTGATCAGCACGGTGATCAGCACGGTGATCAGCGTGGTGATCAGCGCGTGACGCGCACGTGATCCCGGCGCCGTATCATGGCGATGGCAATGGCGCGGGTAACCCGGCCCACGCCCGCCGGGCGCGACATGCGCCGCAGGATGGACCACCAGGAGGATTTCGCAATGCGTACATACTCGCTGCTGCATCGCACGGCCCTCGCGGCCACGTGCGTGGCCGGTGCACTTGCTCTCGTGCCATGCACGGCCTCTGCCCAGGCAGCCACCCAGGACACGGTTCGCATCATGGCGCCCGTCGTCGTCACTGCAGAGCCGGATCCGGTGGCCGATGCCGCGCTGCCCAAGGGTTCGGAACGCGTGCTGGCGAAGGGGCAGATGCGCGGTCTGGGCATGAAGGACGCCACCATCATTCTGGAGCGGACCGGTGCACCGGAACACGCGAGCCAGCCTGCGTGGCCGGTACAGACCCGCTGGGCCGTGAATGCGTCCGAGAAGGGTCGCTCGTTCGTGGCAGAGCTCTACGGCACAGCCAGCGAGAACGCCGAATCGCACCTCACCGGCATCATCACGGCGGGCTACCGGAAGGGCGCAGAGGTGCACGTGGACGCCCCACTCGGGCTGAGCCACCAGGCCACGATCACCATCGTGGAATCCCGCACGAGCAGCAACTGAGGCCGCAGGCCGGGCGCTGGGTGATGGATGTCGGGTGACCGGACGAACGCTGCGCAGGTGGCAGCGCCAGTCCGGGCTCCAGCATCCAGCGCCTGACGCCCGGCGCGCGCCGGACAGTCAGCGATAGTTGCCGAACTTCAGCTCCACGCCGAAGTCCTTTGCCTTGAGCAGCGCAATCGCCTCCTGCAGGTCATCGCGCGAGGGTGAGGAGACGCGCACCTGCTCGCCCTGGATGGCGGCCTGCACCTTCTTGAGCTTTGCGTCCTTGATGGCCGCCGCCACCTGCTTCGCCGTGTCGCCGTCGAGCGACATCTTGAGCTTCACCTCACGGCGCACGGTGTCACCGCCCGCGGGCCGGATCTCGCCGACGTCCAGATTCTTCACCGACACGCCGCGCTTGATCAACTTGCCCTGCAGCACGTCGAACAGCGCGCGCATCTTGTAGTCGTCATCCGCCACGAGCACGAGCACGCCCTCAGCGCGCTGAAACTCGATGCCCGACCGGGAGCCCTTAAAGTCGTAGCGCTGCGCGATCTCCTTCTGCGCCTGATTGACGGCGTTGTCCACTTCCTGGAGGTCCACGCCGGTGGTGACGTCGAATGAACTGTGTTGAGCCATGGGGACGCCGGAAACGGGATCGGTGAGCAGTTGGGTGCGATGGCGCGCGCCGCGCGCCGGGGCGGCCGGCCGCGACTCAGCCGAGGAATGACTCCAGCGCCCGGGCGCGCGACACGTGGCGCAGGCGCGAAAGCGCCTTTTCCTTGATCTGCCGCACGCGCTCGCGGGTGATGCCGAGCAGCGAGCCAATCTCCTCGAGCGTCATGGGTTCCTGCTCGTCCAATCCGAAATACAGCCGCAGGATCCGGGCCTCACGCTCCTTGAGCGACGCGAGCGAATCCTCGATGGCCTCGGTGAGCGCCTTCTCGAACGTCTGCTCGTCCGGTGTGGGGTTGAGCAGGTCGGGCAGGTAATCCAGCAGCTTGTTGTCCTCGCCGGGGGCGAGCGGTGCATCCAGGGAGAGGTGCGTCTGCGAGATGGAGATGGTCTTCGCCACCTCGTCCTCCGTGATGTCCATCTCCAGGGCGATCTCCTCGTGCGTGGGCTCGCGACCGAGCTCCTGCAGGAGTGCGTTGGCGCGCTTGCCAATGCGATGCAGCGTGCCGGCGCGGTTGAGCGGCACGCGCACGATGCGCGATTGTTCCGCGAGGGCCTGCAGGATCGCCTGGCGGATCCACCAGACGGCGTACGAGATGAACTTGATGCCCTTCGTTTCGTCGAATTTGTGCGCGGCGCGGATGAGGCCCAGGTTGCCCTCGTTGATGAGATCCGCGAGGGCCACGCCCTGGTTCTGGTACTTTTTCGCGACGGAGACGACGAACCGGAGATTCGAGCGAACCAGCTTGTCCAGCGCGTCCGGGTCGCCCACGTGAATGCGCTGGGCCAGACGGACTTCCTCCTCACGATTGATCAGGGGATACGCGCTGATATCGCGAAGATACTGGTCAAGCGATCCCTCATCGTACGGTGACTTCTTGTGGGTCGGCACTCCCATACGTGCGGCAGCTCCTGCGTGCGAACGAGCCCGTGCGCGGCGGCACGGGTACTTCAGGATCTGAATGGCGACACGCGCTCAGCGAACGTGCGTGCCGATACGGCCCCAGCGAACGTCGGAGATCCAGGGGTGCTGGTCCGGCGCATCCATCTTGTAACTGTAATAGACCACCATGGGCTCGCCCATCACCAGCGACTCCGGCACGAACCCCCAGTACCGGCTGTCAGACGAGTCATCCCGGTTGTCACCGAGCATGAAATAACTCTTCTCCGGGACGACCAACGGTCCCCAGTTGTTACGAGAGGGATGATAGCCATCGCTGGCTTCCGCGCTGCGCACGAGAAAGCTGCGCTGCCAGGAAAATTCTTCCGGCGAAGGATCCGCGAAGGGATCCGTATGGACGACATAGGGCTCGCTCAGGGCAGCTCCGTTCACGAACATCCGGCCGTCGCGCATCTGCAGCGTATCACCAGGCAGGCCGATGAGCCGCTTCACGTAGGTCTTGGTTTTGTCGCGCGGATACTTGAACACGATTATGTCGAAGCGGTGCGGCTGGCGGAAGGCCGGGAGGTGCCGGTCCGTGTAGGGAATCTCGGCGCCGTACACGAACTTGTTGACGAGCAGGAAGTCGCCCACCAGCAGGGTGTTCTTCATGCTCCCGGTGGGAATCTTGAAGGCTTCGACGATGAAGGCGCGGAGCAGCAAGAACAGCGGAATCGCAATGAGGATGTGCTTGGCATACTCGCCGAGCAACCACCAGCGCCATCGGGGCCGATTCATGGCGCGCAGCACGGCCGCACGGTGTTCATCCGTGACACTGCGCGGGACGGAGCCCTGGGGTTGCGGACGACTGCTCATTGCGTACTGCTCAGTGTGACCTTCGCACGATGTTCAAATGATAGAGGCACGCGGCGCCACGAGGCAAGGCGTGGCGCCGCTCGGACACTAGTCCGCTGCGTCCTGATAGGTATCGAGTTGAGCACGCTGGAGCGTACCGGAGAAGTCCACGTACCCCACCTTCGTCTCGGAATAGAACTCGTACACCTCCCACCCCCCTTCCCGGTGCCCGTTCCCCGTCTGCTTCACACCGCCGAAGGGAAGATGCGCCTCGGCCCCGATCGTGGGCGCGTTCACGTACGTAATGCCGTTGTCCAGTTCGTGCAGGGCCTGGAACGCAACGTTGACGTTGCGCGTGTAGAGCGATGAGGACAGCCCGTAGCGCACGTCGTTGTTCACGGCGAACGCCTCACCGGCCGTGCGCACGCGGATCACCGAGAGCACCGGCCCGAAAATCTCTTCCTGTTCGAGGCGCGATCCGGCCACGACGCCGGAGAAGATCGTCGGCTCGAAGAAGAAACCGTGGTCCAGCCCCTTGCCGGTGGCCCGGCGGCCGCCGCACACCAGCCTGGCACCCTCCGACTTCCCCACCTTGATGTACTTCGCCGCCTTCCGTACCGCCGCCGCATTGATCATGGGCCCCACGTCGGTGCCCTTCCGGCGACCATCGCCCAGCGTGAGCGCCGCTACCCGCTGCGTGAGCAGCTCGAGAAATTCGTCATGAATGCCGTCCTGCAGAATCAGCCGGCTGGTGGCGGTGCAGCGCTGCCCCGTGGTGCCGAACGCGCCCCAGAGCACGCCCTCCAGCGCGAGATCGAGGTCGGCATCGTCCAGCACGATCTGCGCATTCTTCCCGCCCATTTCCAGCGAGAGCCGCTTGTGCATCCGGCCACAGATTTCGCCAACGATGCGTCCCGTCTCCGTGGACCCCGTGAACGAGATGAGCGGCACATCCGGATGCTCCACGATCGCGGCCCCTGCTTCCTCACCGGCGCCGTGCACGAGCTGAATCACGTCGGGCGGCAATCCCGCCTCGAGCAGAATCTCCACCAGCACATGGCCCGTGTGCGGCACATCCTCCGCTGGCTTGAAGACGACGGCGTTCCCGCACAGCAACGCGGGAAACATCTTCCACGTCGGAATCGCCATGGGGAAATTGAAGGGCGTGATGAGACCCGCGACGCCGATGGGCCGACGGAAGCTCATGGCCCACTTGTGACGCAGCTCGCTGGGCACCGTGTGGCCAAACAGACGGCGCCCTTCGGTTGCGGCGTAGTATGCGGTATCGATGCCTTCCTGCACGTCGCCCGCCGTCTCCGCCAGCGGCTTGCCCATCTCGCGCGTCATGAGATCGGCGATCTCGTCCTTCCGCTGCACGAGCAGATCGCCCACGCGGCGCAGCACGTCACCCCGCAGCGGCGCCGGCGTGTTCTTCCAGATCGCGAATCCCTTCGTGGCCGCGGCCACGGCCCGATCCACATCCGCCTTGCCCGACCGCGGAAATTTGCCGATCACATCACGCGTGTTCGCCGGATTGATATTGTCGAAGTACGCACCGGTGGACGGCGCGCTCCACTTGCCTGCGATGAAATTCCTGAAAGTCCTGGGCATGGCGTGTCTCTGGTCGCTCGGTGGTGGTCGCTGATGAATCTACTGACACATCCAGACGGCCGGGTGCGCGCTATCGGTTCTGGCGTATCCGGTGCGCGGGAGAATGGCCTGCGCCGCGAGGATGAGTCCCCACGCGACCAGCAGCAGCGACAGGATGTGGCCCTGCGCCGCGCGGTGCCGCCAGGTCCAGACTGACGTCCACACTCCGGCGACCACGACCACCGCCGACGCGAACAGGTAGCCGAAGAGTCCCACGCCGCAGCGTATGGAGTACGGCCAGAATACCATCGCGATGCCGAGCGCGACGGCCAGCACGAGCCGCATGAAGACGCCGATCGTGGAGGTCTTCTTCGGCTCCTTCGTGCCCGGACCGGCCGGCAGCTGGGCACGTGCCCCGGCTGTGTCGGTCTTTCCTGTGAGCGCCTTGTCGGAAACGGACTCGAGCTGCTTGTCGATCTTCTCCATCTCCTTGTCCCAGTTGCGCGGGCTCATGACCATTCTCCTGGCAGGCTAGACGTGCTCGCGGGTGAGGCCGTAGCGCTCGATCTTCTTGTACAGATTGGAGCGCGGCATGTCGAGCAATCGCGCGGTCTCGGACACGTTCCAGTCGTGCTCGCGCAGTTTGGCGAGCAGGAACGCCCGCTCGGCCGCCTCGCGAAATTCCTCGAAGGTGCGTGACTCCATGAGCGCGCCCATGCTCGACTGCTCCACGGCGCGCTGTCCCACGAGCCGGTCCACGTCGCCTGCGGCCACCCTGGCACCGCCCGCCAGGATCAGGATGCGCTCCACGGTGTTGCGCAGCTCGCGGACGTTGCCCGGCCAGTCGAACGCCGCCAGCCGCTCCAGCGCGTCCGGCGCGAACACACGGGGGGCCATGCCCTCGTGCCGCGAGAGCAGCGCCGCGAAGTGCGCCGCGAGCAGCGGAATGTCCTCGCGGCGATCGCGCAGCGGCGGCACCGACAGGGGGACGACATTCAGCCGATAGTACAGGTCCTCTCGGAAGCGCCCTTCGCTGATCTCCTGCTCGAGGTTCTTGTTCGTGGCCGCGATGCCCCGGACATCCACCGAGACAGGCTTCGCGCCGCCAAGGCGCGTGACCACGCCGTCCTCCAGCACGCGCAGCACCTTGGCCTGTGCCGAGTGGCTCATGTCGCCCACTTCATCCAGGAAGAGCGTACCGCCGCTGGCCTGCTCGAACTTTCCCGCGCGATCCGCGATCGCGCCGGTAAACGAGCCCTTCATGTGGCCGAACAGCTCGCTCTCGATGAGCTCCGTGGGAATGGCCGCGCAGTTCACCTCGACGAACGGATGGTTCGCGCGGGCGGACAGGCGGTGCAGCGCGCGCGCGACCAGCTCCTTGCCCGTGCCGTTCTCACCCGTGATCAGGACGCGCGCCGGCGTCGGCGCCACTTTCTCGATCTTCTCAATGAGCGCACGGATGGCGAACGAGCGCCCGACGATCTCGTAGCGCGAGTCGAGCGTCTCACGCAGCCGGCTGTTCTCCTCCTGCAGTCGCACGTGCCGCAGCGCGTTGCGCAGCGTGACGAGAATGCGATCCGTGTCGAGCGGTTTCTCGAGAAAATCGTACGCGCCGCCCTGCGTGGCCTCCACCGCCGTCTGGATCGTCCCGTGGCCGCTGATCATGACCACGATCGCAGCGGGATCGCTCTCGCGGATGCGTCGCAGCGCTTCGAGTCCATCAATGCCGCCCATCTTCACATCGAGAAAGGCGAGATGCGGGTGCCACGACGCATACTCGTTGATCGCATCCATGGCGGTGCCCACCGTGCGCACGTCGTAGCCTTCGTACTCCAATAGCTGCCCCAGCGCGGCGCGAATGCCCTTCTCGTCGTCGGCGACGAGGATGCGGATGCTCACGAGACCGCCTTGTAGAGCGTGATCTTGCCGTTGTTGATGCGGGCATCGGCCAGGTACGACGGGATCACGAGCGGCAGCCCATCATCCGCCACGCCGGCAGGCCGCGCGCCGTGTTCCGCCTGTCGCAGCAGTTTCGGAATCATGGCCGACGGCAGCGTCAGGTCACGCACCGTGATCGAGCGAACGCGGAATTCTCCCAGAGCGGAGTGCACCACGTCCAGCGTGCCGCCGAACTCTACCATCTCGCGCGCACCCACCACGCTGGCCAGCGGACCGAGTGCGTTTCGGCCACCGAAGTCCGTGAGCTGCACGCTGGCCCGCACGACGAGCTGGTCGCCGATCACGGCGGCTTCCACGTGCTCGGCGGACGGCGGAAGCTGGCGCGCGAGCTGCTGGTAGAGATAGCTCGCCAGCTCGCCCGCGCTGAGATTGGCGAACACCGGTCCGGCGCGCGTACCCAGCTTCTCGATCGCTGCACTGGCCCGCGCCGCCGCGCTGTCACTGATCGGCTCCCACACCACTCCGGCTGGTGCCGCCGGTGCGCGCACCTCGGCCACCTTGTGCTGCAGCAGCGGCAGCCACTGGCGGCGCGTGGCCCAGCCGATCACCACGATCACGATGAGCAGGACCAGACAGCCAATTCGTCGAAGACATCCCATGCCGCTACCCTCCGAGGGGGAGCGCGGCCACCACACGATAGCGCGGACCAGCAGGCATCAGTTCACTCTCCATGAGATCCAGGGTCGTCATCTCCGCCCGCCCGGCGAACTGCACTCCTCGCGCGGCCCCGGCCAGAGCGCGCGCCATTGGCGCCGCAAGCCGGTCGCGCACGCGGCCCAACGTGAGGTGCGGGCGAAAGGCCCGTCCGTCCATCTCGTGGCCCAGCGTGCCGCAGACGGATTCCACGGCATGATGCAGCAGCTCCAGTCGCGGATCGTGCTCGACTCCCATCCATACGACGCGCGGCGACCGGAGATTCGGGAATGCGCCCAGGCCGCCCATCGCGAGGGACAGCGCTGGATGCGTCGCGACCACCGGTCGCAACGACTCCCGCAGCCGGTCGGCCTCGTGCTGCGGCTGCTCGCCCAGAAATTTCACCGTGAGATGCAGGCGTGGTTCGGCCACCCAGGACACGCATGCCGCAGCCTCGCGCATGGGCGCGATAGCGGAGTGGATGGCCCGTCGTGTCGCCGGTGGCAGGTTAACGGCCAGGAAGAGGCGCACGGTCCGCGTCATCGTCCTCGAGCTCGAGGGCCAGCGTGACAAAGCCCAGCTCCGCCGCCGCCGCCACCGCGGCGTCACGCAGCGTGACGTTCGCGAGGAGCGTGCTATCCGTCACCCGCGCCACCGCCATGCGGCCCAGCGACTCCACGCGCGCCTGGAGCCCCAAGGCCCCCAACCGCTGCTCCAGCAGCGCACCGCTCATGCGCTCCCGACTCCCGCCAGCACGTTGAGCGAACCGGACCGGAAGCCGCGCAGATCGATCGCGACACGCGCGAACCCCGCGCTGTTCACCGCCGCGCGCATGGCCTTCATGCGACCGGGCGTGAGCCATGCGCTGACCTCCGCGGTCGGCACCTCCACGCGGGCGAGGTCGCCGTGATACCGAACGCGCAGATCGCCGCGCACGCCCAGCAGACGCAGGGCGCGTTCCGCGCGCTCCACCTGCTGCAGTCGCCCGATCGTGACTTCGGTGCCGTACGGCAACCTCGAGGACAGGCAGGGCGATGATGGGTGCGACCAGGTGGGAATGCCGCGCTCCTCGGACAGGATGCGAATTTCGGCCTTGGTGAGTCCCACGCTGGCGAGCGGGGAGTGTACGCCGCGCTCGGCGCCCGCGCGCCGTCCCGGGCGCACATCCCCCAGATCATCGGCATTCGTGCCGTCGAGGAGCGTCGCGATGCTCCGCTCACGCGCTATCGCACCGAGCACCGTCCAGAGCTCGGACTTGCAGAAGTAACAGCGGTTGGCCGGGTTGGCCGCGTAGTTGGGATCATCCATCTCGTGGGTGTCCACCTCGAGCACCCGCAACCCGAAGCGTTCCGCCACCGCGCGTGCCGCGGCCCACTGCGACGCGGGGTATGAGGGACTGCGGCCAATGACCGCGAGCACACGCTCCGGACCCAGGACCGCGACCGCCACACATCCCAGATACGCCGAATCCACGCCGCCGCTGAAGCCGAGTAGCGCGGACCGCTGCGCGCCCAACCACGTCATGAGGCGCGCTTCCTTGGCGCGCGCCTCGAGCAGCACGGGCGATGCAGGCGTTCCGGTCATGACCGAAACGTATCTCCTGTCCCCCGGTGAATGAAGGGTGCCGCTGCTCAGGGAATGACGTGACGCACCGGTACGGGATGCATCACCGTTCCGTCCAGATCGCGTACCGCCACATCCAGCGAGTCCACGTCCCACACCACGACCACCGCATCGTCAGCACCGCCCTGGAACGTGTCGAGATCCTGACGCGAGAGCACACGCTCCTTGAGCGCGCGGCCGGCCGAGTCGGCGCGGAAGGGATGCGTGTGCCAGGTGCCGACGAGGTCGGGCACGCCGTTGCAATTCCCGGCGACCGCGAACTGCAACTGCTTCATGTCGCGCGCCGGCTCGGTGCCGAAAATGCGCAGCGTCCCGCCGAACCGCCGCCCACGCAGGCAGCCAAGGTACTCGCGCTGCGTCGGCTTGCCGGCACCGAGCATCTGCGTCAGCGTGTTCTCATCCGCGAGTTCGTTCCAGTGCATGTTGGACCGCGCCCAGATGGCGTTCATGGAATCGCGGACCGCAGGATCGATCTCGATGAAGATGTCGTGGTGTGGCGCAGCGGCTCCGAGGACGGCGGCCATCGCAACGCTCGCGAATGCCGCGAACACCACGCCGCGGCGGAAAGAGTTGATCGGAAGCATGGACAACTACCAAGTTCAGTGTGGATGAATGCTGCTCTCGCTCGGGTGCAAGGAACGATCCGTTGGGTTGGCGTCGCCGCGACTGCGGCGTGAGCCTTCCATGAGTTCGATACCGGACCGCGGAGTCGTGGTGACCTGTGTACGTGTTCGCTACGGCGAGTCGCACGCGACCACGCCTTCGCCGCTCGGTTTGCGATGCTCGTGGTCGGTTGCCGGCATTTGAGGGATGGTGCTCGCCTGACCGATGAAAATGACGCAACTGCGGCCGGGCAGTCCGCTGTGGCGTGCCGCGCCGGTCCAGCCGCGCGCATCCGCGTGCAGGATGATGAGCGTCACCTTGGGCGGGGGCGCGATGATGCGCGCCAGCGCCGCGGCGCTCGTCGCGTACGTTTTGTGCGTGGTGTAGAACTCTTCCTGTGCCGTGGCGGCATCCTTGAGCGCCCGGCTCATCTGCGACGTTGCACTGTCCGACTGCGCCGATCCGGCGCGCAGCGTGAGCGCGGAGACTGACGGCGCAACGGATCGGTTGGCGCTGAGCGGCAGTCCGAGCGTGGTGCAGGCGAACGCGAACGCAAGGCGTGAGGGCCAGGTGGTCATGAAAACCTCCCGGAGCGGGACGCGAGTAAACGTCGTGAGATGACGATCAGGATTGCGAGGGCGCAACCACCGGACGATAGCGGAGCGCCTCCGCGACGTGCGCTGGAGCCACGATCGCGGCCCCATCCAGATCAGCGATCGTCCGGGCCACGCGAAGCACCCGGTGGTACGCGCGTGCCGTGAGGCCATGCTGCTCGGCCGCGGCGGCAAGAAGCGCGCGTGCAGCGGAAGCAATGGCGCCATGCTCGTCGAGCCATCGCGCCGGTGCCTGGCCGTTGCACCCTACTGTACGTATCCCTGCAAATCGTTCCATTTGCAATACCCGGGCCCGTGCCACTCGGTCCCGGACGGCTCGGGAAACTTCGCCACGAACGTTTCCCTGCAGATCCCGAATGGGTACCGCCCCCACGTGCACGTGCATGTCGACGCGGTCCGCCATGGGACCGGAGAGACGGGAACGATAGCGCACGATGTCGCTCGCGGCGCAGTGGCAGGTGAGCGCCGCATCACCGGCGTGTCCGCAGGGACAGGGGTTCATGGCACCCACCAGCGTGAAGCGCGCGGGGAACAGCACGGCCGCGGCGGCGCGCGTAATCGCGATGTGCCCCTCTTCCATGGGCTGCCGTAAACCCTCCACGACGTGGCGCCGGAACTCGAGCATCTCGTCGAGGAAGAGCACGCCGTGGTGCGCGAGACTGACCTCGCCCGGACGCGGCGGGTTGCCACCGCCCAGCAGGCCCGCGTCGGAAATGCTGTGGTGTGGGGCCCGAAAGGGACGTGCCCGCGAGAGCGGCACGTTCGCGTTCAACAGCCCCGCGACGGACTGGATGGCGGTGACCTCGAGCGCTTCATCTTCGGAGAGTACGGGAAGGATGCCGGGCAGGCGGCGTGCGAGCATCGTCTTTCCCGCACCTGGCGGTCCGATCATGATCACGTTGTGACCTCCGGCCGCAGCGATCTCGAGCGCTCGCTTGGCGCCGGCCTGCCCGACCACATCCGAGAAATCGGTGTCGCGTGTCGGATCCGGCGCGACCAGCATGGCGCTGGGCGCGTCCGGCAGCTCGCGCCGGCGAAGGGCCTCCACCAGTTCGGCAAGCGTGACGGGCGCAGACAGCCTGGCCGAACTCACGAGACGTGCTTCAGGCACGTTGGGCCGCGGCAGCACCAGCGTGGAGTCACTGTGTGCGGCAGCCACGCGCCGGGCTACGGGCAGCGCACCCCGGATCGCCCGCAGCACGCCGTCGAGTCCGAGCTCGCCCGCCGCGACGACCTTGGCGCACGCCCCCGCGTGGAGCTGCCCGGTAGCCAGGAGGATGCCGAGGGCAATGGGGAGATCGAATGCCGTGCCATCCTTGCGCACGTCGGCGGGGGCAAGATTGATCGTGACGCGGCGCGAGGGCAGCTCGAAGCCGGAATTCACGAGCGCCGAGCCTACGCGCTCCCGGCTTTCCTTGACCGCACCGGCTGGCAATCCGACAATGGTCCACTGTGGAAGTCCGCGCGCGCAGTCCACCTCCACCGTGACGTCATAGGCGTCAATGCCCTGTACGGCGGCGCTCCGAACGGCGGCAAGCATGGAGGGAGGGTGGCAGCATGTCCCCGCGCGCCAGTCATCTTAATCATGCGGGTCGAAGTATTTCCACGCCGCCCCGCCCTTCCCTTGGGAATGGGCAAACGGGAATGGGGAATCGTGGGAATGGGGAATGGGG
>JBOHTE010000320.1:0-2193 GCA_050733555.1 Gemmatimonadaceae bacterium
ATTTCCGGGCTTTGCGGGTTTTGCCGGCCTCGCCATTTTCGGCGTCCGGGCGGCGCCTCCCGGCTCAGGCCGTGCCGTTGTTTGGGCTGCAGGCGCGGGCTCGCGCTCGACCGCCGGCGCTGGCCGCGTCCCGGCTTCCTCCGGTACGCGCTCGATCGCAGGCGGCGGCTGTCGAGTCGATACCTCGGGCACGCGTTCGATGCTGATCGCTGGCTGCCGCGCAGGTACTTCCGGTACGCGCTCGATCGCGGGCGGCGGCACGGGCCGCGCCACCGTGACCGGATGCACATCCGGTGCTCCCGGGCGCATCGCGTGCACTGGCGCGTCGCTCTGAGCTGGCGTCGCGGCCGGCCGAACGCGCACGGGCATGGTGACGGTGGGAGCCTCGCGACGCAGTTGTTCCACCTGTGCGCTCGTGAGCGGCGCACCAGCGGTGGTGGCCAGCGTGTGCTGCTGTACCGAGAACGGCACCGGCGCCGGAGGCGGCTCGCGCACGGCGACGACCGGCCGGCGCTGCAGCGCGGCGGGCGGCAGTGCTGCATGGCGAGCAGCGGCTCCTTCGCCGACCAGACTCACGCGCGTCGGCACCACGGGGGCCCGCCCCACGATCGGCGCACGACTGATCTCCTGCGGCGGCACGCGCACCACGCCACGTGACACGGGATATCCATTCACGAACGTCGTCTGCGACACCGTCGTCACCGCGTCCGGCTGCGAACGATTGCGGTAGGTCACGTTTGTCACGTTTGTCACGTTGGTGACATTGGTGACGTTCACGCGCTGCACGTAGCCCGGGCTCGTGGCGTACGGCGGCCGGTACACCTCGCGCGGCCCGAGCGGAAACCAGCCCACACCGCCGCTGCCACCGAAGCGCGACGCGTTCCACCCGTTGCCCCCAACAAATACCACGAGTGCGGGCGCGTAGACGGGCGCCGCGATCTCACGTCCCGGAGTCCACCCCCAGCGTCCGCGCACGTATGCCCAGCGACCGTAGTGGAATGGCGCAAATCCCCATGGCGCATCGTCAACCCATGTCCATCCCCAACGCGACACCCATACCCAGTGGCCGTTGCGATACGGCGCCCATCCCGGCGGCACCGCGCGCGGATACCAGATGGGTCCCTCGGTCACGTCCTCGTCCCACTGGCCATACGTGGCCAGGTCCGCAATGCCCGGCATGTCGGGCGATACGTAGTTCGCGGCACTGGCATCGCCCGCTGCCTCCATCGAATTCCGTGACTGCGACCACTGCGCGAAGTCGTCGAGCGGACCAATGTACGCCAGGCTGTAAGTCGCACCGCTCTCGCCCCGCACCGTGGCAACCTGCGGTGCGTTCACCGGGAACGACCCGCCGCCAGCAGTGACCTGCGCCGCTCCCGTGAACACGGTGATGGTCGTCGTGGCTCCGTCAGGACTCACATCCACGCGATACTCGCCTGCGGTGCGGAATGCGATCGCCGCATTGGGTGCGTCGATCTCGTCGGTCTCGTTAGATGCCAGCGCACGCAGATGCAGGATGGCGGAGCCCTGCGGCACGCTCACCTGGATCGCCGCATCATCCAGCCGCTCGACGCGCACCTGCGTCTGCGATCCCAGACGCAGTTCGGCCGATCCGAATTCCACTTCCGCGCGCGCCATGTTGTCGGACCACACGGCATCGCCTGTCGTCACCGGTCGGTTCAGGTCGGCCGGCACCCATGCCGAATCGCCAGCCGCGAGAAACGACAGGTCACCGGAGATGAGCGCCAGCCGCCCGACGCGAGCCGGCGGATCATCGGCCGGCTCCGGGGCGACATCGGGCGTGGGCGCCTGCACGACCTGCGTCACGCAAGAGATGCTCGCACCAGCGATGAGGACACCGATGAGGGAGCGCCGTACAGCCGTGATGATGGTGAACATGGATGTGGTCCCGAAGCGGGATGAACGCGTGCGACGGTGAGCTTCAATCGCTAATGACGCGCCAGGACGCGCGCTGGGAACAACCGGCTCCAGTCTCCTGCCTGCCGTCAGCCTCGGCGGCCGGCCCTGTCAGGCAATTCGGGAGCCTGCTGATCAGGGCAGCCCTGCCCCGTCCGGTCCCATCCATTCGTAGCTGTGCTCTTGACCCAGCAACCGCCAGTGCGCCGGGTACACCGTGCGCTGCCAGTCGAGCGGCTCGCCGAGCGGCTGAGGCGTTGCCGCAATGGCGAGCGC
>JBOHTE010000321.1:0-4979 GCA_050733555.1 Gemmatimonadaceae bacterium
GTGAGACACGTCGAGCGCTCGATGGCCGTGGGGCTTGTGGCCAGCGTGGCGTAGAGCGAGTCACTGGTGTTGGGCACCGTGATCCGGGCAAAGCCCGTGCTCCGGTTGGTCGTGGGCCCCGTCACCACGCTCGCCACCAGGGTCACGCCGCCCGTGCCCCCCGTCGTGCCGCTCGCCGTGTGATAGGCCACGCGCGCGTTCACCGGCGTATTGAGACTCGCGACCACCACGCTGTCCGGCCCCGTGCACGTGGTCACCGGCGCGGCACAGGTCCGCGTCAGGTGATAGGTCACCGGCGCCGTGTGCCCCACGTCGCTCACCGTGAAGGTGACCGCCGTATCGCGCCCGGCCGGCATCGTGAGGGACTCCTCGGCCGGACTCACCGCCACCGCTTTCGAGACGGGCTCGATGGCCACCACGCCCGAGTCCGTGGTCCCCGTGGCGCTGGCCAGGAGATCCACTGTCCCCGAGTAGCCCGCCGTCCCGCTGTTGATCGGCACCGTCACCGGCTCCTCCGCCCCCGCGCCCACGGTCACCGTGCCCGGCATCGTCCCCGTACACGTCACCGTCCCCGTGCAATGGCGCGTCAGGGTGTAGGTCGCGCTCGCCGTGCCGATATTCGAGACCGTGAAGACCACGCTCGTGTCCGTGGGCTGCGACGCCTCCACCGCCGAGGCATGCGGCCGGACGGCCACCGTATAGATGGGCCGAATCGTGATCGTGACGTGGAGCGTCGCCGTGAGGGTGTCCGTGGCCGGGGCCACGGGGTTCAGGACCAGCGTCAGGGTCAGGGTCCCCGTGGTGTCGGCCGCCGTGGTCCAGTCGAGCGGCACGGCCGCCGTCCCGCCGTCCGACGCCACGTAGAGGAGACTCGTCTCAGGCTTGCAGACCGTGGCCGGCAGCCCCGAACACGTCACCACGGCATGGTAGCCCACGTCGTTGGGCGTCGGATTCGAGACCGTGAAGCTGTAGCTCCCCGCCTCGCCGGCGTAGCCCGAGTCCGTGGCCGTGCAGGGCGCGACGATCCGCACGCCCGAGGGCCCCGCGCACCACTTGGTGAAGGCGCGCCGGGCCACCTGCACCGGGGCGAGCGCGGGCGCCCGCTCCCTCGCATCAGGTGTCGGAGCGGATACCGGGAGGACCGCCGGCGCGCGCTCGATCGGCGCCGCCACCGATACCCCCATACCCACCAGTACCGCCACAACGGTCAGCATCAGCGCCAGCCGCGGCGCACTCCTGCGCATTACGCGCACCGACCAGTCCCGGGCCGCCATCGCATCCGCTCCGTCGCGAGAATGGCCGCCAACTTGGGGGCGCTACGCCGGCGCGCAATGAGCCCCCGTCACGATGATGAGCCGGCGTTAAACTGCTCGCGCCAAATGCAAAAACCTCGCGAAATCCCGCCGATTCTCCTCGCAAAGCCTGCGTCATCATCTTCGCTGAGCCCGCGCCGCGCCTGGCCCGCCCCGCCTCCTACCCATTCCGCCACTCACCCGGTATCATCGTCCATGCTGACCACGGCACCCCTCGCCTGACGGGCCCGCACCCCCTCCCCCCTCCCCCCACAGCAGCACCGCCATGCACCTGGTCACCACTGACTGGATCATCGTCGGCATCTCCATCGTCATCTCGTTCCTGCCGGCCATTCTGCTCGCCAAGCGAGCGGGAACCAGTACCGCGGAGTTCTTCACCTCCGGCCGCGCCGCGCCGTGGTGGCTGATCGGCGTCTCGATGGTCGCCACCACATTCAGCACCGATACGCCCAATCTGGTCGCCAATTTCGTGCGCGACGCGGGCGTGGCGGACAACTGGCAGTGGTGGGCCTTCCTGCTCACCGGCATGGCCACGGTGTTCTTCTACGCGCGGCTCTGGCGGCGCTCGGGTGTGCTCACCGATCTCGAGTTCTACGAGATCCGCTACGCGGGCAAACCGGCGAGCATGGTACGCGGATTCCGCGCGATCTACCTGGGGCTCTTTTTCAACTGCGTGATCATGGCGACGGTGAATCTTGCCGCGGCCAAGATCGCCAGCGTGCTGCTCGGCTGGCCCATGGTCAAGACGCTCGTCATCTGTGGCGTGATGAACATCGCCTTCGCCGCGACGTCGGGACTCTGGGGCGTGCTGGTCACCGACTTCATCCAGTTCGGCATCGCCATGACGGGCGCCGTGGCCGCCGCGGTGTTCGCGCTGCGGCTGCCGCAGGTGGGAGGGATGAGCGGACTGGTGGCTCACATCAACCCGAAAACACTCAACCTGCTCCCCGACTTCGGCAACTGGAAGCTCACGCTCTCGGTGCTCATCATGCCGATCGCGGTGCAGTGGTGGTCGGTGTGGTATCCCGGCGCCGAACCTGGCGGCGGGAGCTACATCGCGCAGCGCATGCTCGCGGCGAAGAGCGAACGCGATGCCCTCACCGGCACGCTCTTCTTCAACGTCGCGCACTATGCGCTGCGCTCGTGGCCATGGATCATCGTGGGGCTCGCGTCCATTCTCGTATTCCCCACGCTGGGCGACATCTCGCGCGCGTTCCCCTATGTGGACCAGCGGCTCATCGGCAACGACATGGCGTATCCGGCCATGCTCACATTTCTGCCGGTGGGATGGCTCGGGCTGATGGTGGCCGGATTGCTTGCGGCCTACGTCTCCACCATCTCGACGCATCTCAACTGGGGCACGTCGTACCTCGTGCACGACTTCTATCGCCGCTTTCTCAAACAGGGTGCCGACGAGAAGCACTACGTGCTCGTGGGACGCATCGTCACGGCCGTGCTCATGGTCCTCGCGGGCTTCACGACGCTCGCGCTCAACACCGCCGCCGAGAGCTTCCAGCTCCTGCTCTCCGTGGGCGCCGGCACGGGACTCATCTACCTGCTGCGCTGGTTCTGGTGGCGCATCAACGCGTGGAGCGAGATCTGGGCGATGGCCAGCTCGTTCCTGATCGCCGTGGCGTTCTTCGTGGCGAAGAAGATGGGCGCGCAGATCGGCGACCAGGTGCCGCTGCTCGCGACGGTGGCCTGCACCACGATCGTCTGGGTGGCGGCGACCTACCTGAGCAAGCCCACCGATCGCGAGACGCTGGTGAAATTCTACCGGCTCGTACGACCGGCGGGACCGGGGTGGAAGCCGGTACAGGCGGAAGCCGCCGTGGGTCCGTCGCCCGACAGCATCACGCAGTCGCTGCTCGGCTGGGTGCTGGGCTGCTGCTTCGTGTATGCGGCGCTCTTTGGCGCGGGCAGCTTTCTCTACGGGCGCACGGCGCAGGGCACGATGTGGTCCGTGCTGTTTGTGGTGAGCGGCATCGGGTTGCTCCGCCTCTTCCCGAAGCTCTGGTCGCGCGCTCCCGAGGCGACGCTGCCCGAGGTGGAGAGCGCCGCCGGGTGACGGCGCGGGCGACGCGGGCGACGCGGGCGACGCGGGCAGTGATTCTCGCGCGCGGGCTGGGCACACGCATGCGCCGCGACGATGCGGCCGCCGTGCTCGACCCCGAGCAGCAGCAGGTCGCGGCACGCGGCATCAAGGCCATGATTCCCATTGGCCGGCCCTTTCTGGACTACGTGCTCAGCGCGCTCGCGGACGCCGGGTACCGCGACGTGTGCCTCGTGATCGGACCGGAGCATGACGTCGTGCGCGACTACTACACGCACGGCGTGACGCTCACGCGGCTCCGCGTGCACTTCGCCACGCAGGAGCATCCGGCCGGCACCGCGGACGCCGTGCTGGCCGCCGAGGAGTTCGCCGGCGGCGAACGCGTGCTCGTGCTCAATTCGGACAACTACTATCCCGTGGACACGTTCACGGCGCTCGCGGGCATCACGGGCTCCGGCGTCGCGGGCTTCGAGCGCGGGCCACTCGTGCGCGACGGCAACATTCCGGCAAGCCGCGTGCAGCAGTACGCCATGCTGGTGGTGCGCGCGGATGGCTCGCTCGAGCGGATCATCGAGAAGCCGGATGCGGCGACGATGGCGCTCTTCGGCGACGATGCATTGGTGAGCATGAATTGCTGGATGTTCACGCCAATGATCTTCCGCGCCTGCCGGCTGGTGCGCCCGTCGCCGCGCAACGAGCTGGAGCTGCCGGATGCCGTTCGCATCGCGATCACCGAACTGGGGGAGCGCATCGACGTAGTGCCCGTGACGGGCGGCGTGCTGGACCTCTCGCAGCGGGGCGACATCGCGGCGGTCAAGGCGCGGCTGGCCGACGTGACGGTGCGCCTGTGACCGCAACGTCCGAGTCGTACCTGCGTGCCGCGGGGCTGAGCGCTGCCGAGGCGATGCGAAAAACCGAACTGTTCGCGCGCGCCGGTCACGCGCTGCAGGCCATGACCCAGGCGCCCGTCGCGGAACCGCTCGCCTGGTTCGTCCCCGGCCGCGTGGAAGTGCTGGGCAAGCACACCGACTACGCGGGCGGACGCAGTCTGCTCATGGCCGTCGAACAGGGCATCTGCCTCGTCGCCGCGCCGCGCCGCGACAGCACGATCCGCATCATGGCGGTGGACAACGCGCAGGAGATTGCGTTTCCGCTCGACGCGTGTCCCGAGCCCGTGGCTGGCCACTGGTCGAACTATCCGATGACGGTGGCGCGGCGCATCGCGCGGAACTTTCCCGGCGCGTGTCGCGGCGCCGACATCGCCTTCGCGGGCGATCTGCCGGTCGCCGCCGGCATGAGCAGCTCGAGTGCGCTCGTCGTGGCGATCTTCCAGGCGCTCTCCCAGGTGAACGGGCTCTCCGAACGCGCTGAGTATCGCGCGGAGATCCACTCCGCGCAGGACCTCGGCGCGTACCTCGGCAGCCTGGAGAACGGACTCACCTTTGGCTCGCTCGCGGGGACGAGTGGCGTCGGCACCTTTGGCGGCAGCGAGGACCAGACGGCCATTCTCTGCTGTCGCCCCGGAATGCTGAGCCGCTATTCGTTCTGCCCCGTGCGTGCTGAAGGAGAGGTTCCCTTCCCCGCCGGGCACACCATGGTGATCGGCGTGAGCG
>JBOHTE010000322.1:0-2170 GCA_050733555.1 Gemmatimonadaceae bacterium
GCCGCGAGACGACCGGGACGTCGCGGCAGCGGCCTCGCGAGACGGCGTGGCGCGCGCGGCAGGCGCCTTTTCGTGCGGCTCCGGCGTGCCAGCCACGACGGTGTCCGTCGTCGCGGTGGACGCCAGCGTGGTGGGTCCATGCCGCACTGAATCGCTCTGCGCCACCGGCGCAACGATCGCTGGAGCGACCTGCGCGCTGGGCGACGTGGGAACGGTCGCCGATGCTGCATCGCCGCGCCCGCGCAGTACGAGCACCGCCACGATCGCGGCCATCACTGCCCCACCCATCAGCGACATCGCGCCCAGGAACACGCGGTCGGCCGGCGCGAGCGCCATGCGAACGTCATGTCCGAAGTGGGGCAGCACGAGCGTCGACACAGGCGTCGCGTGCATCACCGGGGGTTCGCGCCGTTCGGGTTCCGTGGCAACCGCTGGCTGCTCGCTGCGCACGGCGAGCGCCGTGCCCGGCTTGCCCGGCCGCATCCGGTAACCGCGCGGCACATGCGATCCGGATGCGTGGACGCGTCGCGCCGCGATCACGATGTTGACGTGCTGGCGCTGGCGGCCACGCAACCGCGGCGCGTCCTGTTGCGACGATGGGTTCGGCGGTGCTGGATGAATGAGCGCCGGGAGATCCGCGACAAAGTCCGCCCAGCGGACATCTGCGGCTGCACGAGCTTCGGGCGTGGTCGTGGAGCGACCCGCAGAAGAGTTGGACATGACGGCGGCTCAGGCGAGAGAGAATCGGGAGGACCCCCTGCAGGACGAGCCGGCCGCGGCCCGAGTCACCCCTCGCGCATCGTGGGCGCGGTATCCGGCACCGCCTCGTCGAGCGCCAGCGCGCGCGCGGCATCCCGATACGCTCCATCCGCGTGCATCGTGCTGACCAGCGACCGCGCGCACCATCGCTCCGCCGCGATGGCCGCGCGCCGGTCGCCCTCGTGTGCGAGACTCCAGTCGGCGTGCGCGAGCATGAGCGCCGCCGCGTACGCACGGGCGGTCGCATACGCGAACGCGCGCGCCGTCGCTTCCCGACTGTCGCTTCCCTCCCGGGCGGCGTCCGCCGCCGAGCGCTCCAACTGCTCCAGGGCGTGAGCGGCACGCGCGGCCGATGCCGCAAGCTCGGACGCCGTGAGCCGTGAAAGTTGATCTCGAGCATCCGCAACGATCGCGTGCAACGCGTCGCTGGTGTCCAGTGCCCGCAGCACGTCCAGACTGAGCACGTTGGTGGTTCCTTCCCAAATGGAGAGCACCTGCGCGTCGCGCAGCAGCCGGGGCAGTCCCGTATCCTCGATATAGCCGGCGCCGCCGAACGCCTCGAGCGCTTCGCTCGCGACAGCCGCGGCCTGCTTTCCAGTGAACAGCTTCGCCACCGGCGTAAGCACGCGCAGGAGCGCGGCATCGCGCTCGGTCGCGCGACCGCACTCGGTTGCGCCGAGCAGCTCCACCACGCGGAAGGCCAGGTGAAATCCGGCTTCCACCTCGACGGCCATGTCGGCGAGCGTTTCGACGTGCAGGGGTTGCGCGGCCAGCAGCCGTCCAAAAGCCACGCGCCGCCCGGCGTAGTCGCGCGCCAGCGCCAGCGCGCGTCGCATTCCCGCAACGGCCGCCACTGCGTTGTACACGCGCGTGACCGTAAAGAGCGACGCGATCGTTCGCACGCCCTGCCCTTCCTCGCCCACCAGCCATGCGCGGGTTCCATCGAGCGTCAGCTCGGCGGTGGGGAGCGCGCGCGTGCCCAGCTTGTCCTTGAGCCGCAGCACGCGAATGTCATTCATGCGCCCGTCCGTATCGCGCACGTCCAGATGGAACAGGCTCAGCCCATGACTTCCCGCCGCGGCGCCGTCAATGCGCGCCAGCGTCATGGCCATCTGTGCGGTGGTCGCCGATGTGAACCACTTCGTGCCGTGCAGCCGGAAGGCATCGCCGTCGCGAGCCGCGACCGTCGACGTACCGGAGACGTCCGAGCCACCGGTCCGCTCGGTCATCCACTGTCCCGACGTCCAGAACTCATCCGGATTCCGCGTGGTGAGGTGCCGCAGCGCGTCACGCAGCCGCGGCGTGCTGCCGTACAGCTCGAGGCAGCGCGCCGCGCCATCGCTCATGGCGAGCGGGCAGCTGTACGTCGCCGACGACGGAGCGAAGAGATAGAGTCGCGCGAACTGCTCGA
>JBOHTE010000323.1:0-4029 GCA_050733555.1 Gemmatimonadaceae bacterium
GCGCTTCCCGCAGTCGGCCGCAGGCCGACGCTTCCCCGCGGCGCAGCAACGCGCAGCGGAGTGCGCCGCCCGCGTTGCCCGACAATTTTTGTCCGGCTACATTGCCCTCACATGGCGCAACCGCTCAAGTCGGTGCTCTGGATCGACGACGAGGCCGACCTTCTCGAGTCGCACCGCATCTTCCTGCGAGAGAAAGGCTTCGAGGTTGACGCGGCCACGAACGCGGACGACGCGGTCGAAATGCTGCGCCGCAAGCCCTACGGCATCGTGCTGCTCGACGAGCAGATGCCCGGAAAGCGCGGGCTCGAAGCCTACCGGGAAATCCGCGAGCTGGACCCGCTCCTGCCAATCGTCATGGTGACCAAGAGCGAGGAAGACGCCACGCTCCGTGAGGCCATCGGCATGGACGTGCGCGACTATCTCGTCAAGCCGATCAATCCGCGCCAGGTGCTCACGGTCATCACCCGCGTGCTGGAGGGCCCGCGCATCCGCCAGCAGGCGATCGCGCGGTCCTTCGTCGAGCGCTTTCGCGCCTTCGAGCTGGAGCGGGAGCGCACGCTCGACTGGCGCGGCTGGATCACGCGCTACGCCGAGATGGTGGACTGGGACATCGAGCTGGCGCAGGCGCGGGAGCAGAGCCTCTACGAATCACTCCAGGCGCTCTATCCCGACATGCGCCGGGAGTTCGCCAGCTACATGCGCACGGCGTATCCCGCCTGGCTGAGCGATCTCAAGGGGAACCGCCCGCCGCTGTCCGTGGATGTGGTCAGTGAGTTCCTGCTCCCCGTGCTGGAGCGCTCGCGGGCGGTGCTGTTCGTCGTCATCGACTGCCTGCGGCTCGACCAGTGGCAGGTGCTCCAGCCGCTGCTCGCGCCGCAATTCGACGTGGAGACCACGCATCACTTCTCCGTGCTGCCCACCGCCACGCCCTATTCGCGCAACGCGCTCTTCAGCGGGCTGTTCCCGGGCGAGATCGCCGCGCGGTTCCCTGACTGGTGGGGCGCACGCGAGGACGAGTCGCTCAATGCACACGAGAAGGGACTGCTCGAAGCCCACCTGCGCGACCTCAACGCCAGCGTGCCCGTGCGCTACGAGAAGATCTCCTCCGCGTCGGATTCCACGGATCTCGAACGACGCATTCACGGCGTGATCGGGTCGGAGGGCGTGAGCGCGTTCGTCTTCAACTTCGTCGACCTGCTCACGCACGGGCGCAGCGAATCCGCCATTCTTTTCGAAGTGGCGCGCGACGAGATCGCGCTCCGCCAGATCACGCGCCAGTGGTTCGAACGCTCCGCACTGTTCACCCTGCTCAAGGAAGCCGCACGCCGCGGCATTCCCGTGCTCGTCACCAGCGACCATGGCTCCATTCACTGCCAGACGCCGGCCACGGTGTTCGCCAAGCGCGACGCGACCGCCAATCTGCGCTACAAGTTCGGTGAGGACCTGCGCGCCGAACGGCCGGAGCACGCGCTGCTGTTCACGAACTCGGATGAGCTGCGGCTGCCGCGCCGGGGGCTGGGCGCCAATTCGCTCTTCGCAGTGGGCGACACGTTCTTCGTGTACCCGACGAAGCTGCGCGAATATCAGACGCGCTATCGCGGCTCGTTCCTGCATGGCGGCGTCACGCCGGAGGAGGTGATTCTTCCCGTGGCCCTGCTCACCCCCCGGCGATAGTGCGCCTCTACCGCCGCCTGTTCGCCTTTCTCCGTCCGCACCGCTGGCGGATGGCGGGGAACATCGCGTTCAACTTCATTGGCGCGGCGCTGGACGGCTATTCGTTCGCGCTGCTGATTCCGTTCCTCAATGCGCTGTTCGATCAGCCGCCGCTGCCGCTTGGCCACGGCTGGGTGAACGACTTCCTGCACGCGACCATTGGCGCCCTGCTGGACCCGGCGAATCCGATGCGGTCGCTGCGGAACGTCATTCTCATCATACTGGCGACGGTCGCGGCCAAGAATTTCTTCCTCTGGCTCGCGGGGACACTGGGCGCCGAGCTGCAGGAGTACGTCACGCGTGACCTGCGCGACGCCGTGTACCGGCACATGCAGCTCCTCCCGCTGGGGTACTTCACGCGTACCAAGACGGGGCAGATTCTCTCGCGCGTCCTGTCCGACACCGAGCAGACGCGCACGCTGGTCACGCAGCTCGTGACGCAGGCGCTGTCCGCCGCGGCGCTCGTGATCATCTACATCGCCTACCTGTTCGGCATTTCGTGGCGGCTCACGCTGATCGCGCTCGTCGTGGCGCCGTTGCTCACGCTCGCGCTCCAGCCGCTGCTGAAGCGCCTGCGGCGCGGCTATCGCCGCCTGCGCAATGACCATGGCGAGATGATGAGCGTGCTGCAGGAGAGCGTGAGCGGCATCCGGCTCGTGAAGGCGTACGGCGCGGAGCCGTATGAGGCGTCGCGGTTCGTCGGTGCCAGCCACACGTACTCGGGCGGCCTGGTGCGCATGGCCCGCATCGCGCTCATCGCGCAGCCCATCACCGAAACGCTCGGCACCGGCATCACCGTCCTGCTCCTCTGGATCGGCGCGCGGTTCGTGCTCGTGGATGGCAGCCTGCAGGCGTCGCAGTTCCTGGTGTTTCTCACGTTCGTGATGCGGCTGCTGCAACCGCTCAAGCAGCTCTCGCAGATTCCGGCGATCGCGCAGAACGCCTTTGCCGCCGCCGAGCGGCTGTTCGACGTGCTCGACCAGCCCACGGAGCAGTCGCTCGACAGCGGCACGCGAACCGTGAGCGACCTGAGCGACTCGCTGGCCTTCGAGCACGTCTCGTTCACCTACGATGGCGAGGCCGAGCCCGTTCTCTCGGACATTAGCTTCACGGCGCGCAAGGGCGACGTCATCGCGCTGGTGGGCGCCAGCGGCGCGGGGAAGACGACCATTGCCGATCTCATCCCGCGCTTCTACGAGCCCACCAGCGGCCGCGTGACGCTGGACTGCGTGGAGACCACGGAGATCAGGCTGCAGTCGCTGCGGGCGATGATGGGCATCGTCAGCCAGGAGACGGTGATCTTCAACGACACGGTGCGCAACAACATCGCCTACGGCCGCGGCGATCAGTACACCGATGAACAGATCGAGACGGCCGCGCGCGCGGCGAACGCGCACGAGTTCATCGCCGAGCTGCCGCAGGGCTATGCCACCGCGCTGGGCGAGCGCGGCACCCGGCTGTCCGGCGGCCAGCGCCAGCGCATCGCCATCGCTCGCGCGCTCCTGGTGGATCCGCCAATTCTCATTCTGGACGAGGCCACGTCGTCGCTGGACACCGAGTCCGAGCGGCTGGTGCAGGAAGCCATCGACCGCCTGCTCGAAGGGCGGACGGTGCTCGTGATCGCGCATCGCCTGTCCACGGTCCGGCATGCCACCGAGATTCTCGTCCTGGACCGGGGACGCATCGTCGAACGCGGCACGCACGCCGAACTGCTCGCGCAGCGCGGTGCCTATCACCGGCTGAACGCGCTGCAGGTCGCCAGCCGGGAGCGTGTGGAGGCGGACTGAGTGCGCATCCTGTTCTACCATGCGTCCGCGGACTGGACCGGCAGCACCCGCGCGTTCGCCGCCCTCGCGCGTGGTCTCAGTGAGCGCGGCCACGCCGTCACGTTCGCCTGTCCGGCCGAGAGTCCGGCGGAGCAGCGGCTCGACTTCGGCGTGTACGAAGTGCTCGGACTGGAAGCGGGCGCGTCAGCGGTGGTGACCCTGCAGCGGCTGCGGCGCGCACTGCGCGAACGGTTCATCCAGGTCGTGTGCGTTCACACGGAGGCGGAGCAGGTCACGGCGGCGGCCGCCGCACGCATGGCCGAACGCGCGTCGGTGTTGCGGCGGATCCCGTCCGGCGGCTGTCTCACGCTCGGCGCCGCCGCACGCGCGAGCATGCGCCTCACGGCGACCGGGTTCGTCCTGACCACGGAGGATGACCGGCGTCGCGCGGCGGCCGCGTCGTCCGGCCGTCTCGCACCGACGGTCGTACCCCTGGGCGTGAATGCGGCGCGGTATGAGAGCGTGCGCGCGGCGTCGCTCTCGTCCGTGG
>JBOHTE010000324.1:0-4216 GCA_050733555.1 Gemmatimonadaceae bacterium
GGCGAGATCTTCCGCAATCCCGATCTCGCGCGAACGCTCACCCGCATCGCGCAGCATGGACGCGACGGGTTCTACACGGGCGCCACGGCCAATGCCATCCTCGCCACGGAGCACCAGCTCGGCGGCACGATGACCTCCGCCGACCTCGCGGACTTCCGTCCGGAATGGGTGACGCCGCTCCACGTCGACTATCGTGGCTGGACGGTGTACGAATTGCCGCCCAACAGTCAGGGAATAGGCGCCCTGATGATGCTGCAGATCATGTCGCACTATCCCATGGGTGCGTACGGATTTCACGCCACGCAATCGCTGCACGTCACCATGGAGGCGAAGCAGCTCGCCTACGCTGATGTGTTGCGCTATGTGGGTGATCCGCGGCTGGCCCATGTGCCTGTCGCCCAGATGCTCGATTCGGCGCACGCGGCCGCGCGCGCAGCCATGATCGACTCGGCCCGGGCTATCTGCAGTGAGCCGCCATCGGAGTTCTCGTCGGTCAGCGACAAGAAGGGCGGTGACACGATCTATCTCACCGTCATCGATGCCGACGGCAACATCGTCTCGCTCATCCAGAGCAACTATGAAGAGTTCGGTTCGGGGCTCGTGCCCACGGGCATGGGGTTCGTGCTGCAGGACCGCGGGGCGCTGTTCACACTTCAGCCGGGCATGGCCAACACGCTGGCGCCACACAAGCGGCCGCTCCATACACTGATCCCGGCATTCATGCAGAAGGACAGCGTGCGCATCGGGTTCGGCATCATGGGCGGATGGAACCAGGCGCAGGCGCACGCCCAGTTCGTGTCCAACATCGCCGACTACGGAATGACCATCCAGCAGGCGCTCGAAGCGGGCAGGTTCACCAAGCCCGGGTTCTCCGGGTGCAACTTCGACGTCGAGTCCCGAATTCCCCAGGCGGTGCGCGACTCGCTCTCGGCGATGGGCCACGACCTCACGCTCTACGGTCCGCGCACCGGCCACTTCGGGTGGGGACAGGCGGTGCTGGGGACCGCCGGCGGCATTCACTACGGCGCCAGCGATCCGCGGCACGATGGCGCAGCGATTCCGCAGCAGCTACCGGTGAGGCGGTGAGGTGGCCTGAGGATTCGTTGCACCTGGCGAGCGTGGGGCTGTCGCGCCCACCTCTTGCCTGCTGCGACCTACAGATTACACCTTAGAGCCATGAGTGAGTCGCGTAATATCAAGCCCGATGCTCGGCAACTCGTCGAGAGTCTGCCTGACTCTGCGACTTGGGACGACCTGGCGTACGAGGTGTACGTGCGCGCCTCCATCGCGGCTGGGATGGCCGATGCGGACGCCGGCCGCACGGTAAGCCACGATGAGGCACTGGCCAGCATCCGTTCGCGCATCCGGCGCGCCTCGTAGGGCGTGCCCGCCCGGACCGTTCGTTGGACCTCTCACGCCGTCGCGCAGCTTGCGGCCATCATCGAGTACATCGGGCTGGTTTCTCCCGTCTATGCCGAGCAGACATTGGAGCGGCTGGTCGGGCGGTTAGACCAGGCGTGCGTATTTCCGGAGTCTGGACGGGTCGTCCCGGAAGTCGGGCGCGTTGACATCCGCGAGCTCATCGAACCGCCATATCGGCTGATTTATCGGGTGCATCCGGAGACGATCGAGATGCTTTCGGTGCTGCACGGTCGACAGCAGTTCCCGGCGCTGCCGTAGCGTGTGGATGCGTACGCCGTGGCGGCGGTGCGGCTGTTCATCGCCCATGTAGTCGAGGCGATCGATCCACATTGGGATGGCCGCACAGTTCGTGTTATGACAGCAACTGCGGACGATCAGATTCTCGCGCTCACGTCCTTCTTCCGCCCGAAGACGCACTGTTTTGGGCCGCCCAATGACGAAGCATTCTCTGGCCGCCCGCTCGCAGTGCCGCGGCATTCGCACGACTACGTCATGTCATCTTCGCGTTCCACGATTCGACATTCGAGTGCGGCGCGGAAGGCCTGTCCGTCGAGGTTCGTGGAGAGTCCCCTCGCGTACGAGCATCCGCTCCTGTGGTCGTATCGAGAGGGCGAGATCCAACTTGCGTTCCACGGGCGGCCTACGGATTCGGCCACACTTGTCGCTGAGTTGTGGGCGCGGCATCTGGCGCTGGTCGGCAATTGGATTCCCTTCGCTCAATACCTCAACGTCTTCGACCCCGCGGCGCCTCTATTCAGCCTCCTCGCGACCGGCGCTGGAGTTCTCGCCGCCGGACCGCGGCCGCTCATGCAAGGGTACGCCGAGGTCCTCCGGTCGCATGGTTGGAGACCCAGTTCCTTGGTGGCTACCGTCTCGGACTCTTCGAGGGAGAGCCTGCCGACTTCGCCGCTCTGCTGTTTGGCCGTTCGTATGTTGTTGGGTCAGGGTTCGCGGCGCAGCGCGCTGAGCAGGTGTAGGCGCGCCAATCGCCTGCCGCCACTATGCGAGCGTGGCGGTCAATCAGCGGCACCTTATCTGATGAGCGGGATCTGTACGTGGCGCAAGCGATGGCACGCAGCAAATCGTGGCATCGCTGAATGCGGGCTTGCTTGTCATTGGTAAGCTTCCATCGACCAGGCAGCAGAAGACGTCGAGTTGATCGGGCATGCCGAATTACAATCGTTGAATTCGAAAATCGCTCTGCAACTTGGTCTGGATGCGCTGGCGCGTCTATTTCCTGAGCTCGGGAGTCAACGCGGGAATCAAACGCCGGTACGGGAAGGGCATGTCGCAAATCACACTCGTGGACTTTCCGAAGTTCGTTGTGGCTGCGTTTCCCGAACTCGGCGAGGAGTTCGCGGAGGACGCGGAGCTTCCGTACGCGCAGATGGGCGCCTTCGCCCGGCTGATGCAGCGTGCGAAGGGGCAGGCCGCCTGGGAAGCCGACGTCTAGCGGATCGTTGGACCCGACGAGCCATCTGTGGATTGGTCGCGTCGCCCGCTTTTTCTTGATTCCTTCGCGAGATGACCCGGACGTTGTGGGGCAACATTCAACTGGTTCTACCGTGTTCTTCATCACTCTCGAGGCCGCTCCGACGCCCGCACATACCGAGTATGGAAGGGTCGATGGTGCGTTCGTCAGTTGCTGGATAAATGAGCAGACGGCGGATGTCGCCGAGCAGGTGGCGCGTGCTGGCATTGAGTCCGCCGGCTGGGACGCCCTTGAAGTCGACGAGTGTCGGTCGATTGTTCGGGAGGAGTACGATGAGAATTCGGAGGCGCTCGAGCTATTCGATCAAGCCAGCGTTGATGGGCTGGTCCTTACATTCCACACGCGGCCCGTCAGTGGGGACAGCGAATAGCGTTGAGGGTTCGTGCTTTCGCTGTATAACGAATGCTGCTGCTGACGCGGGAACTTTGGATTGCGCCGCCTGCGCCGGAGCAACCCGCCGGTGTGACAGAAGGCGAGTTCTATTCGCGGCCTGCCGGAAGTGGGCCCGATCCGAACGGACCAGGAGTGAGCTGACCGCACTCGTGATGATGCCCTGATGCACATCGATTTCCCGGTCTTCATTCATCTCGGGCCGCTACACCTGCACCCCCACGCTGTGTTCGAGGCGCTGGCGTACACGGTCGGAGCGCAGATCTATCTCCGTGACCGACGGAGGACGGCCGACGCGATCGACACCCGCACGCGCTGGAGCATCGTCGCCGCAATGATCCTCGGCGCGGCGATCGGCAGCAAGGTCCTGTACTGGTTCGAGGACCCCGCGGCCACGCTCGCGCACTGGCGTGATCCGATCTTTCTCATGGGGGGAAAGACGATCGTCGGCGGTCTCGCGGGCGGCTTCCTTGCGGTCGAAATGGTGAAGCGTCATGTCGGCATCACGCGGCGTACGGGAGACCTCTTCGCGGTGCCGCTCTGCATCGGGATGGCGGTCGGGCGGATCGGTTGCTTTCTGAGTGGTCTGGCCGATTCCACGTACGGCACGCCATCATCACTCCCGTGGGCGGTGGATTTCGGTGACGGCGTGCCCCGCCATCCGACGCAGCTCTACGAGTTGATCTTCCTCCTGGCGGCAACGGCGTGGGCGTTCTGCTGGATGTCGCCGGTTTGATCGGCGTGCTCGCGGTCGTGATCGGACTGCTCCTCGGGTTCGTCTACCCGGTGATCTCGATCGTGCGCGGCACCTGGCGAGGACCGTGATGGGCGTCAGGCCATATCTCTTCTATGACGTCGCCATATCCATCTGCGCGACGTGCTACCGCCGGGTCGATGCGAAGATCGTATTCC
>JBOHTE010000325.1:0-4303 GCA_050733555.1 Gemmatimonadaceae bacterium
GAGTGTGTTCGGTCGGTTTTTACCCAAAAACCGGGCCTTACTTGCAGACGCTCTATCGTCATCCTACGTATAGCGTTGCGGAATTACTGGGCTACGAAGCCTCGTAGCTCTTCTACCGGCACTGTGCCGTCGATGCCGCTTTAAGGCGGGTCAAGGCGCAGGGGCACAAAAAAAGGAAATGACGCCATGACTGCCAAGCCGCGACCTACGCTGCAACCGGGCGAGACCCGGGCCTATCCGGTATTGCCGTTGCGCGACATCGTGGTGTTTCCGCACATGATCGTTCCGCTCTTTGTCGGCCGTGAAAAGTCGATCAAGGCGCTCGAAGAGGTCATGCGCTCCGACACCTTCATCATGCTGGCGACGCAGAAAAACGCCTCGGACGACGACCCGGCGACCGACTCGATCTTCGAGACCGGCACGTTGGCGAGCGTCCTGCAGTTGCTGAAGCTGCCTGACAACACCGTCAAGGTGCTGGTCGAGGGCGTCGCGCGCGCCAAGGTCGTCAAATACACCGACCGCCACGAATATTACGAGGCCGACGCCACTGCGCTCGCCGACGACATGGGCGATCGCGTCGAGGCCGAGGCGATGGCGCGTTCGGTCGTCACCGAATTCGAAAGCTACGTGAAGCTCAACAAGAAAGTCTCGCCGGAAGTCGTCGGCGTCATCACGCAGGTCGAGGATCATTCCAAGCTTGCGGATACAGTCGCGTCACACCTCGCGGTGAAAATCCCCGAGAAGCAGGCGGTGCTGGAACTGACCTCGGTCACCGCGCGGCTCGAAAAAGTACTCGGGCTGATGGAAAGCGAAATCTCGGTCTTGCAGGTCGAGAAGCGCATCCGCACGCGCGTCAAGCGCCAGATGGAGAAGACCCAGCGCGAGTATTATTTGAATGAGCAGATGAAAGCCATTCAGAAGGAACTCGGCGACGAGGACGGCAAGGACGAGTTGCAGGAGCTTGAGGACAAGATCAAGCGCACGAAGCTTTCCAAGGAAGCGCGCGACAAGGCGAACCACGAGCTGAAGAAGCTCCGCCAGATGTCGCCGATGTCCGCGGAAGCGACGGTGATCCGCAACTATCTCGACTGGATGCTGTCGATCCCCTGGAACAATAAGAGCAAGGTCAAGAAGGATTTGTCCTACGCCGAAAAGACGCTCGACGCCGATAACTACGGCCTCGACAAGGTGAAGGAACGGATCGTCGAATACCTTGCAGTGCAGCAGCGGGCGAACAAGCTGACGGGTCCGATCCTGTGCCTCGTCGGCGCGCCGGGCGTCGGCAAAACCTCGCTCGGGAAGTCGATCGCGAAAGCGACCGGCCGCGAATTTGTGCGCGTGTCGCTGGGCGGCGTGCGCGACGAGGCCGAAATCCGCGGTCATCGCCGGACCTATATCGGTTCGATGCCCGGCAAGGTCATCCAGTCGATGAAGAAGGCGAAAAAGTCCAATCCGCTCTTTCTCCTCGACGAGATCGACAAGATGGGCGCCGATTTCCGCGGCGATCCGTCGTCTGCGCTGCTAGAGGTGCTTGATCCCGAACAGAACTGCAACTTCAACGACCACTATCTCGAAGTGGACTACGATCTGTCGCAGACGCTGTTCATCACGACGGCCAATTCACTGAACCAGATCCCCGATGCGCTGCGCGACCGGATGGAGATCATCAGGCTGCCAGGCTACGTGGATCAGGAGAAGCACGCGATCGCGCGGCAGTATCTCGTACCGAAGCAGCTACGCGCGCACGGTCTCGATCCGGACAACGTGATCATCACGCCGGACGCGATCGCCGAGATCACGCGCAGCTACACCCGGGAGGCCGGTGTACGCGAGCTGGAACGGCGGCTGGCCCGCGTTGGGCGCAAGCTGGCGCGCCGCGCGGTGGAAGGCGTGGAAGGCGCGGAAGGCGCGGAGGCGACACCGTCGGCGCAGCCCATCACGGTACGGCGCGAGGATCTGCGCGACCTGCTTGGCGTGGCGCCGTTCGAGGAGGAGAGCACCACCCTGGAAGACCGCGTTGGCGTGGCCACCGGGCTTGCCTACACCGCGGTGGGCGGCGACCTGCTGGAGATCGAGGTCGCCGTGGTGCGGGGGCGCGGGCGGATCCAGCTCACGGGGACACTCGGCGACGTCCTGAAGGAATCGGCGAGCGCGGCCCTCACCTACGCGCGGTCACGCGCCAGCATCCTCGGCATAGACGGCGAGTTCGCGCGCGGCCGCGACATTCACGTACACATTCCGGCCGGCGCGACGCCCAAGGACGGACCCTCTGCCGGCATCGCGATCGCGAGCGCGCTCGTGAGTGCGCTCACGGGCGTGGCAGTGCGCGGGGACACGGCCATGACCGGCGAGATCACGCTTCGCGGACGCGTCCTGCCCATTGGCGGTCTCAAGGAAAAGCTCGTCGCGGCGCGGCGCGCCGGCGTGACGCACGTGATCATTCCGCTGGCGAACGCGCGCGAACTGGAAGAGATACCGCCGGACATTCGCGGCGATCTGCAATTCCATCCGGTGAGTGCCATGGATGAAGTGCTGCTCCTGGCGCTCCGGCGCGATGTGGGCAGCGCCCATACGGCGCTCGACATGTCCACGGTTGCCCACTGAGATGCGCACGACACCCGAGCACGCCGCAGCCGTGGCCGATCCGCTCGTCATCCGTCATCTGGAATTTCTGGGTGGGCTGGCGTCGCCAGATGGCTGGCGGCCGCAATCGGAGCTGCCCGAGATCGCCTTCGGCGGACGCTCGAACGTCGGCAAGTCGTCGCTGCTGAACCGGCTGGTGCGCCGCAAGGCCCTGGCACGCGTGAGCCAGACACCGGGGAAGACGCGCGAGATCAATTTCTATCTCGTGAATCGGGCATTCACGCTGGTGGATCTCCCCGGCTATGGGTATGCGCGCATCTCGAAGGAGGTGCGCGCGCAGTGGCGGCCGCTCATCGAGGGCTATCTCAGGAAAAGCACGCCGCTGCGCGGCGTCGTGCAGCTCATTGACGCGCGCCGCGATCCGGCACCAGACGATCTGCAGATGCTGGATTTCCTGGCGGAGCTGGAAGTACCCACGGTGATCGCGCTCACGAAGGTGGACAAGCTGCGGCGCGCGGAGGTGCCCGGACGCACCGCGACGCTGTCGCGTACACTCGGGCTCGACGAGGACCAGGTCATTCCCTTCAGCGCCGTCACGGGCGAGGGGCGGGACGAGCTGGCCGCTGCCGTCGTTGCGCTCCTGGCGCAGGCACCCTGGCGGGGTGAGTCAGGCAGCACATGACATGGTCACCATCGCGCGCGCGGAGTGCCACGAGGTGGGCCGGGCTGTGCGCGCTGTCGTTCGCCGCGTACGCCGGCTGTGCGTCGCATGGGCCGGCGTACGCGGAGGGAGCCACACACGCGGCGACGACGGTGGACGACAGCATGCACAGCCCGCTGGTGCCAGCGGGATATGGCACGCTGCGGCAGGATGACATCTCCATGCAGATCCGGCTGCCTTCGGTTCTCGTGCGCGCGACACCACTGGACGAATCGGTGATCCGGCTGTTGTCGCCCGACTCGTACCGCTCACTGCGCGCGCTGCGCGACGGGCAGCAGGGTGCGGTGGACCGCGCGGCGACGCAGCTCGGCATCAACCAGCCCAGCCTGTGGTATTTCTCGTTTTTCGGCCTGCAGCCGGACTCGCGCTACACCGCGCGCGACGTGGACATCATGGCGGGCGCCCACGATTTCCGGCCGCTCGACGTGCTGCCGCTCACGGCGGGCTTTGGCAGCGAGCGCGTCGGCCAGCGCCAGGTCCAGAGTGCGGTGTACGTATTCGACAACGGGATCGATCTCGCTCAGCCGCTCACCATCTCGGTCGACGGCGTGGGGGGAACGAGCTGGACCACGGTGATGCGAACCATCGAGCAGGAACGTGCGTTGGTGAGGGGGAGGGTTGGGCGGTAGTTGGTCGTTGGTCGCTGGTCGCTGGTGGTTTACCTTCATCCCCAAGAACATGGCTCTGCTGCCTCTGCAACTACTACGTCCGGGACCCGGAGCTGCTGTCGTCGAAGCGTGGCTGGAACAGCTCGACAGCGCCATCCGCTCGCCCGGTGCCGATTGGAACGTCATCTGCCGGCGCACGCTGTGCGAAATGGTGTATCCGGGATACGCCGCGAACTGGGAGAGCGCCGTGGAGGATGCGACCGTCCCGGCGGCCACGCGCGGGGCACTGCTGGCGCTCGATCCGCGCAACGTGACGCTGGAGCCCGAATACTACGCGGACTGCGATCAGACGAAGTTCCAGCGCGTGAAGCCGCTGCTCTGGCTCTGGTAC
>JBOHTE010000326.1:0-9814 GCA_050733555.1 Gemmatimonadaceae bacterium
GTCGGGAACGGGGAATCGGGGAGGCAATCCGCCCCCTGCCACCCCACCCCGATTTCATCAGAAGCGGGGAATCGGCCTCCCCATTCCCCATTCCCACCATTCCCCATTCCCGATTGCCCATTCCCAAGGGCAGGGGGAGCGACGGGAGGCAGATTGCCGATTCCCAAGGGAAGGGTGGTAGGGCGGTCGCCCTCACCCCGTTGTCCCGAATCCCGCGGCAATACAGTTCATCGACAGCAGCAGGCTCGACAGGCAGCCCGCGCGCGCGCCGGCTTCCAGATCGGTCCGGCGTACCTGGCGCAGCAGCTCGATCTGCATCCGGTGCGCGCGGTCCAGCAGCTCGAGCCGCCGGCCCATGCGCTCACGAAACTGGGGGAATCGCTCGGCGATTCTGTGTTCGCCGGTCACACGCAGCAGCGCCGTGACCGTCCGGTCGTGTTCGGCGCGAATACGCGCGAAGATGTCGTCTCGCGCGTGTGCGTCGTCCACCAGCTCGGCGTACGCGTACGCCAGGTCGAGGTCTACCTGCAGGAGCGTCTTCTCCACCTCATCGACGACCAGCCGGAATACCGGCGTCTCCTCGAACATTTTCCGCAGTAACGCGTCGCCCCGGGCGCCACGGATCTCGTGGAACGCCTCGAGTGCACTGCCCACACCGTACCAACCGGGCAGGATGTGCCGGTTCTGCGTCCAGGCGAAGACCCACGGGATCGCGCGCAAGTCGGCGAGCGACTGCGTCGCGGCGCGGCGCGCCGGACGCGAGCCGAGATTGAGCAGCCCCAGCTCTTCCACCGGCGTGGCAGCCGTGAAGTACCCGACGAAAGCTGGATGCGTGATCAGCGCACGATACGCCGCATGCGATGCGCCGGAGAGCGCTTCCATGGCTTCATCCGAGCCGGGAACCGGAACGGGCGGTTCCGCCTCCAGCGAGTACGCCATCACGCTCGACGCGAGGAGCTCGAGCTGATAGATCGCGGCATCGCCATAGGCGTACTTGAAGGACACCACTTCGCCCTGCTCGGTGAGCCGGAGCCGGCCCTGGACAGTGCCGGCCGGCTGCGCCGCAATCGCGCGGTGCGTCGGCGCGCCGCCGCGGCTCACGGATCCGCCGCGGCCATGAAAGAAGGCAATGGTGACGCCGCTCTCCGCCGCCACGCGCGCCAGCCGGAGCTGCGCCTTGTACAGCTCCCAATTCGATGTGAGGAAGCCGCCATCCTTGTTGGAGTCCGAATAGCCGATCATCACCTCCTGCACACCACCGAGCGCGCGGACCGTTCGCCTCACGACAGGCACCGCGAACAGCTCGCGCATCACGGCTGGCGCACGACGCAGATCCTCGATCGTCTCGAAGAGCGGAACGATCGGCAACGTGCAGCTCTCCACGCCGGCTGCATCCACGAACAGATCGGCTTCCTTGGCGAGCAGATACGCGGAGAGGATGTCGCCCGCGTCCTCGGTTCCACTGATGATGAAGCTGCCAAACGCCCGGCGATCCGCGCGCATGCGCAACTCCTTGACCAGTCGGAACAGGCCGACCATTTCCTGAGCCGCTGGTGGAATCGCTCCCGCTTCCGTTACGGGGCGCCGGGGTGCGGCGAGTGCGGCGCGCAACCACTCCGCCGACTGCTCTGCTGCACTCGTTGCTGTCGCCACAGCTACCGCGGTCGTCGTGGTCGCTGCATCCGTCGCATCCACCTCCCCGGACACAAGTTGCTCACGCAGTGCGTCCGCCGCGGGGCGCAGACGCCGCACGTGCTCGCGCAGGTCCAGCCGTACCGTGGAAAATCGGAACGCTTCCACTTCCCGCCGGAGCGGCGCGACGTACGCCCGCGCGATCGCGCTGCAGCGCGCGTCGCTCAGTCCGCGATCGAGCGTGTCCAGATCCGCGATCAGCGTATCGGCGGTCGTGTAGTGCGGACCGGTCCCGGCGTTGCTGATGCTCCCTTCGAGACGCAATCGCATGCACGCGATCCACTGTCGGAACAGCTCGCCCGGATTCCGGGCCGCGATGCGCTCGCCGTCCCCGCTGCTCACCAGCGCGTGTGCCAGCGCCGCTCGAAAGTCGCGCGACGGCGTGATGGCGCGCTCCGAGATGCTCAGCACCTTCACCAGCTTCACCAGTTCCCGATCGTAGCGGCGCAGACTCGCCCGTCGATACTCGCGCACGGCGGTACGCGTGACGTCGTTCGTCACGTTGGGATTGCCATCGCGATCGCCGCCGATCCACGATCCGAACTCGACGATGACAGGACTGGCGAATCGCTCGCCGGGATAGTGCGCGGCCAGCGCACGACCGAGGTTCTCGTGCACGTCTCGCAGCGCATCGAAGAGCGTGTCATCGAAGAAGTGGATGCCCCAGGCGACTTCCTGCTGCACGGTGGGCCGCTCGAGCCGCAGTTCGCCCGTCATCCACAGGATGTCAATGTCGTTGCGCAACGCCTCCAGCGCGCGCGAGCGCTCCGCGGGCGTTCCCGCTCCGGACTCGAGCTCGACCAGCAGGCGGTAGATCGCGCGGTGCTGCTCGAGTACGGTCACGCGCTTGGCTTCGGTGGGGTGCGCCGTGATCGTGGGTGTCACGCGCAGATGAGCCAGCAGGTCGCGCACATCGTCGGCGGGCACACCGGCGGCGCGCCATCCGGCGAGCGCGTGCGCGAAGGTCCCGAGCAGCCGCGTCTCCTCCTGTTCCCGCTGCACCCGGCGGCGTGCGGACATCGCCGCGTGCAACTCGGCGATGCTGAGCAGTTGCGCCCACACGCCGAGCACCTGCAGCGACCGCGCGATGGAGTCTGCCGTGCCGCCGGCGTCGAGCGGCGCGCCGTCGAGTACTCCGGCCGCATCCGGCGCGCGCTCGCGCACCACGTCCGTCAGCAGGCCAAGCAGGAGATCACGGGCGGGCAACTCCCGGGCGGGGAACTCCATCGCGGTTGCGCCACCGGGAACCCCGGGGTAAGCCGGCCGTAGCGTGTGCCCGCCCGCGGCCATCACGCCACCCGGTCCGCGGGCGATCCGCCGCCAAAGAACGCCACGAGATTGTCCAGCGCGCGGTTGCCCATGGCGACGCGGGTCTCTTCGGTGGCGCTCCCGAGATGCGGCAGCAGGACCACGTTCTCCATCCCGAGCAGCGCGTCGTGCACGTACGGTTCGCGCTCGAACACGTCGAGTCCCGCGCCGGCGATGGTCCCCGAACGCAGCGCGTCCACCAGGGCGGCTTCGTCCACCACGTCGCCGCGTGCCGTGTTGATGAGAAACGCGTGCGGCCGCATCGCGCGCAATCGTGCGGCGTTCAGCAGGTGATGCGTCTCCGGCGTGGCCGGACAGTGCAGCGACACGAAGTCGCTCTCGCCGAGCACCTCCTCCAGCGACGTGCGGCGTTCTGCGCCGGTCGCGGCCGCCTGCGCATCGCTCGCGTAGGGATCGACGAACAGCACCCGCATGCCGAAGCCGTGCGTCGCGCGCCGCGCCACCGCGCCGCCAATGCGACCCAGCCCAATCAGGCCGAGCGTCTTGCCGGTGACGCGTGCGCCGAGCATGTGCGTGGGACGCCACCCGGTCCACTGCTGCGCGCGCAGGTGGCGCTCGCCCTCGCCCGTGCGCCGCGCCACCATGAGCAGCAGCGTCATCGCGAGATCCGCCGTGTCGTCCGTGAGCACGCCGGGCGTGTTCGTGACGACGACGCCGTGCGCCTTCGCCGCCGCCACGTCGATGTTGTTGAAGCCCACGCCGAAGTTCGCCACGATGCGCACGCGCCGGTCGCTGGCGCCGAGCAGCTCCGCGGTGATGCGGTCGGTGACCGTCGGCAGCAGGGCGTCCGCCTCACGCATGGCCCCTGCGAGCGCGGCCTCATCCATGGGGCGATCGCTCGGGTTGAGACAGCTGTCGAACAGTTCCTGGGCGCGCGACTCGACCGCCGCGGGGATCCGGCGCGTGACGACGAGTGTTGGCCGCGTACTCATGCGTGAACCGCCATTCTCGCGCCGCGCCGCTGTCCCAGCGCTTCCGCCATCGCGGAACCCAGCTCGGATGGACTCGGCGCCACGGTGAGCCCCGACGAGCGCATGATCTCCGCCTTCTCCGCGGCGCTGTCGCCGAACGCGTTGATGATCGCGCCCGCGTGACCCATGCGCCGGCCCGCCGGTGCGGTGAGTCCCGCCACGTAGCCCACGACCGGCTTGGTCATGTAGTCGCGCACGTAGAGCGCCGCTTCCGCCTCCTGCGGGCCGCCGATCTCGCCGATCATCATCACGGCGTCCGTCTCAGGATCCGTCTCGAAGATTGCCAGCATGTCCACGAACGAGCTGCCGTTGATCGGATCGCCGCCAATGCCCACACTCGTGCTCACGCCCAGCCCCACCGCCTGCATTTGCGAGGCGGCCTCGTAGCCAAGCGTGCCCGAGCGCGACACCACGCCAATGCGGCCGCGCGTGTAGATGTGGCCCGGCATGATGCCGACCATGGCCTTGCCCGCGCTGATGATGCCCGCGCAGTTGGGACCAATGAGTACCGGCTTGCGCTCGCGCGAGTAGCGCCGCATGTAGCGCTTGACGCGAATCATGTCCTGCGCGGGAATGCCATCGGTAATGCAGACGATGAGGCGAATGCCCGCGTCCGCCGCCTCCATGATCGCGTCCGCGCAGAAGGGGGCGGTGACGAAGATGCCGCTGGTCGTCGCGCCGGTGGCGCGCACCGCGGCCTTCACCGTGTCGAACACCGGAAGCCCGAGGTGCGTCGTGTCACCCTTCCCCGGAGTGACGCCGCCCACCAGGCGGGTGCCGTACGCCAGCGCTTCGCGCGCGTGAAAGCTGGCCTTGTCGCCCGTGAAGCCCTGGAAGATCACGCGCGTGCTCGCATCAAGCAGAATGCTCATCAGGCTGCTCCTCTCGTCGCGGTGGCCACCAGTGTCGGTGCTTCCGCGATGTGCTGGTTCAGGGCGGCAACGGCCTTGCCGGCCGCATCGGCGAGCGTGTCCGCGGTGATGATGCGCAGCCCGCTCTCGCGCAGAATCGCCCGTCCTTCCTGCATGTTGGTGCCGGCCAGTCGCGCGACCACGGGAACCGGCACGCCGACATCGGTGGCGGCCTTCACGATGCCCTGCGCCACCCAGTCGCAGCGATTGATGCCGGCGAAGATGTTCACGAGCACCACGCGCACGCGGGGATCGGACAGGACGAGCTGGAATGCGGCGGCCACGCGCTCGGGCGACGCGCCGCCGCCAATGTCCAGGAAATTCGCCGGCTCGCCGCCGGCCTGCTTGATCATGTCCATGGTGGCCATGGCCAGGCCGGCGCCATTCACGATGCAGCCGATGGACCCGTCGAGCGCGATGTAGCTGAGGCCATACTTGCTGGCCTCCGCGTCGCGCGGGTCCTCCTCCGCGTAATCGCGCAGCTCGCTCACGCCCGGGCGCCGGAAGAGCGCGTTGTCGTCGAACGTCATCTTGGCGTCGAGCGCGAGCACCTTGCCGGTGGAGGTGATGGCCAGCGGATTGATCTCCACCATCGTCGCATCCAGATCGCGAAACGCCTTGTAGGCGCCGAGCAGCGCCTTCACCGCCTGATTCACCTCGGACGGTTTGAGTCCCAACCCGTACGCGATCTCGCGCGCCTGGAACGGCTGCATGCCCACGGCCGGCTCGATCACCTCACGCAGGATGGTGTCGGGCGATCGCTGGGCGATCTCCTCGATCTCCATGCCACCCTGCGGCGCCGCGACCACGCAGACGCGCTCCTCGCGCCGGTCCAGCACGAATCCCAGATAGACCTCACGCTCGATGGACACCGCTTCCTCCACGTAGATGCGGTGCACGACCTTTCCCGCGGGGCCGGTCTGGTGCGTGACGAGACGCCGGCCCAGCAGTTCTCCCGCGGCCACGCGCACTTCATGTTCGCTGGCGCACAGCTTCACGCCACCGGCCTTGCCACGGGCGCCCGAGTGGATCTGTGCCTTCACGACCCATCGGGAGCCGCCAATCTCTTCGGCGCGAAACATGGCCTGTTCCGCCGTGTAGGCGACGCCGCCCCGCGCCACGGGCACGCCGAAGTTCGCGAGCAGCTCCTTGGCCTGATATTCATGGATATCCATGCAATCCTCGATGAGAGGTGGCGCGCCAGTCCGGCCTGGCTACCGCGCGCCGATGGCGTCCGCCAGTTCGACGATATTCGCCGCCATGCGTGCGGACGCGGCGTCGATCATGCGACCATCGAGCTGCGCCGCGCCCCGGCCCTGCGACTCCGCTTCGCGCATGGCGACCTGGATGCGGCGTGCCCGTTCCACTTCCACGCCGGAGGGCGTGAACAGCTCATTGGCGATGTCGATCTGCGTGGGGTGAATGGCCCACTTCCCCTCGCAGCCCAGCGCGGCGGCGCGACGGCACGCCGCCGCGTATCCGTCGGCATCCCGGAAGTCGCCGAACGGACCGTCTATGGCGCGCAGCCCGTACGCGCGACAGGCGACCACCATGCGCGAGATGGCGAAGTGCCACTGATCGCCCGGGTAATCCGGGTTCAATCCGCCAATGGATGTCGTGCGCGCGCGCACGCTCGCCGAATAGTCCGCCACGCCAAAGTGCATGGCCTCGAGGCGGCGGCTGGACTGCGCGATCGCCTCGACGTTCGCCATGCCAAGCGCCGTCTCGATGAGCACCTCGATGCCGATGCGGGTGCGAAAGCCGCGCGCGGTCTCGATCTGCGTGAGCAGTGCGTCCACGAGATAGACATCCGCCGGCACGCCAACTTTGGGGATCAGCACCGTGTCCACCCGATCGCCGGCTGCCTCGATCACATCCACCACGTCGCGATACATGTAGTGCGTATCGATGCCGTTGATGCGCACGCAGATGGTCTTGCCGCGCGCGCGCCAGTCCACGTCGTGCAGCGCGGCGATCACGTTGCGGCGCGCCTGTTCCTTGTCGGGCGGCGCCACGGCATCCTCGAGATCGAGAAAGACGTAGTCGGCCGAACCGTCCGCCGCCTTGGCGAAGAGCTCGGCGCGCGAGCCCGGCACGGCGAGCTCGCTGCGCTGCAGCCGCACGCGCGCCGGATCGTGGCGGGTGTGGCTCATCGCGCCGCGCCCACGGGTTCACGCTTCGGCGCCGCTGCCTTCGCCTGTGCGTCGGGCGAGCCGGCGGCCGACGCTTTCGCCAGGGGGGCCGCCGTGCGGCGGAAATATTCCTGGGCGGCGGCCACACCGCTGCCCGCGCTGACCTCGATGCCCACGTCACGCATGGTCATCTCCACGCCCGCGAGCGCGCCCAGCAGCATGAGCTCGTTCAGGTCACCCAGATGGCCAATGCGGAAGAGCTTTCCCGCCACCTTGTTCAGCCCCGCGCCGAGCGCGAGGTCATAGCGGCGATACGCCACGTCAATCACATCGGCGGCGTTGATGCCGGGCGGAACCATCACGGCGCTCACCGTATCGGAATACCACTGCGGAGCCCGGGCACACAGCGACAGTCCCCACGCCTTCACCGCCGCGCGACAGCCATCGGCGAGCCGGTGATGACGCGCATGAATGCCATCGAGCCCCTCCTCGAAAATCATGTCGAGCGACTCGCGCAGGCCGTAGAGCAGCGAGAGCGCGGGCGTGTACGGGAAGTATCCCGAGGCGTTCGCCGCGATCATGTCGCCCAGGTCGAAGAAGACGCGCGGGCACTTCGCGCTCTCGCGTCGCGCCAGCGCCTTGCTGCTCATGCCGAGAATGCCGAGTCCGGCGGGGAGCATGAATCCCTTCTGCGAGCCGGTGATCGCGGCATCCACGCCCCAGGCATCCATCTCGAACGGGAGACTCACCATGCCGCTCACCGTGTCCACGTAGAGCAGCGCCGGGTGGCCGGCGTCGTCGATCGCCTTGCGCACGGCGGCGACATCGCTCGTCACGCCGGTTGCCGTTTCGTTGTGGACGATGAGCACGCCCTGGATCGTGTGCTTCGTGTCGGCCTGCAGCGCCTCGCGGATGCGATCGGGCGGCGCACCCTCGCCCCATTCGACCTCCATGATGTCCACGCCGAGTCCGAGGCGCTGCGCGGTGTCAATGAAGAGATGGCTGAACTGCCCGTAGCGCGTCGCCAGCACGCGATCGCCGGGCGAGAGCGTGTTGACGAGCGCCGCTTCCCACATCCCCGTTCCCGTCGCCGGAAAGACGAAAGCCTGTCCCGTCTCCGTGCGGAATACCTTCCTGAGGTCGGCAAGGATCGAGCGGGACAGCGCGGGGAATGACGACGAGCGATGATCCTCCATCGCGTGATGCATCGCGCGGAGGATCCGGTCCGGCGTGTTGGTGGGACCGGGCACGAACAGGAAATTGCGGCCGGGCATGATGAGCTCCTTGCTATGCGATCAGATGGACGGATGCGGCACCGCGCCGCTCTCGCGAAAGTCGCCCCGATGGACGATCATTCGGTCCATGCGAATGACAGGCCAGCACACGCGCACGATCGGTTCCACGGGCGAGCCCGATCCCCGCGATGTGCTCACACAGTTGTACTGGGCCGGCGTCCAGGCCGTTGCGCCCGGGCCGGCACTCGAACAGGCGCTGCAGGAAATTCCCGCAGCCACGCGCGGCCGCCGCGTCTGGATCATTGCGATCGGCAAGGCGTCCTCTGCCATGGCGCTCGCGGCGGTGAAGACCCTCAATGCCTGGGGCAGCGAGATCGCCGGCGGCATCGTCGTATCACAATCGTCCGAGCGCGCGCCGCATCCCGCGATCGTGTGCGTGACCGGTGACCACCCGGTGCCGGGACGGAATTCCCTGGCCGCCGCATCGCGACTGGAAGAAGTCGTGGCGCGCGTGGGCGGGACCGACGAAGCGTGGGTACTGCTCTCCGGCGGCGCCACCAGTCTCATTGGCGCACCCGATGGTCCGGTGCGCCCGGATGAACTCACGCAGCTCTTCAACCTGCTGCTGGGGTCGGGGCTCGACATCGACGCCATGAATCTCATCCGCAAACGCTTCACACGCTGGGGCGCCGGACGGCTCGCGCTGGCGCTCGCACCCGCTCGAGTTCGCAACTTCATCATCTCCGACGTCATTGGTGACAAGATCAGTGTCATCGGATCGGGTCCGTGCGTTCCGGACCAGTCCAACGCGGAATACGTGCACGGCCTGCTCACATCCGCCGGGCTCTGGGATCGGCTGCCGCTCATGATCCGCCGCCGGCTTCTCGCCGCCGAGACGGACCCATCGCTCGAGACGCCCAAACCCGGAGACGCCGCGTTCCGCAAAGTGGAACGCCGCATCATCGCCAGCAATCGCATGGCGCTCGACGCGATTGCCGCCAAGGCTCGCGCACTGGGCATGGAGCCGCGCCTGGTGAACGACGCGCTGAGTGGAGAGGCGTCGGCCGCTGGTGATGCACTGGCCACTACAGTGCTAAGCTATTGCCAGCCGGACGTTTCCGCCCTATCCGGAAGGTCGGGGCCGCCCTGCCTCATCTGGGGGGGAGAAACCACGGTGACGCTCGGGAACGCGACTGGCGGACACGGCGGGCGCTGCCAGGAGCTGGCCCTTGCCGCCGCGCGCACGCTCGCCGCGCAACGCGCCGGGGTGCGCGTGACCCTGCTCGCCGCCGGCACCGACGGTCGCGATGGGCCCACCGATGCGGCAGGCGCCATCGTGGATGGCACTACATGGGAATCAATACAACGGGCGGGTCGCGACCCGGCCCGTGATCTCGGCGCACACGACGCCTACGCCGCGCTCGACGCCGGCGGCGCGCTCGTGCGCACGGGACTCACGGGGACGAATGTGATGGACGTCGTGGTGGCACTCTGCGGGTGACGCGGCGCGCTCCGCGTCGCGTCGCTGCGCAGCGGGGAAGCGG
>JBOHTE010000327.1:0-3672 GCA_050733555.1 Gemmatimonadaceae bacterium
GCGGCACCGAGCATCGCGACCGCGATGGCAGACACGACAGTGAGGCTGAGTCGCGAACTCGGCTGCCCCTGCATGAGCGCGTGGTCGCCGGCTGCGATGACGAGGCCTGCCAGCAGCACGGGTGCGAGCACGCCGTTGAGGATCGCCGTCCAGTAGAGCGCCTTGATGGGATTGACGTTCGCGAAATTGAGCGCGACACCGAGCGCCACGGAGAGGCCGACCACGGTGTAGAACGCGCGGGCGCCGCGGAAGCGCTCGTCGATCCCTTCGCGCCAACCGAAGGTTTCCGCGAGGGCATATGCCGCCGACCCGGCGAGCGTCGGGATCGCGAGAGCTCCGGTGCCGATGAGTCCAACGGTGTAAAGCAGCGCTGCAAGCGGGCCGGCAAGCGGCGCGAGCGCCTCCGCAACCTGACGCGATGTCTGGGGCTCGGTAATGCCATGCCGGTGCAGCGTGAGCGCGGTCGTCAGGATGATGAAGAACATGGCCAGGTTCGAAAAGAATGTGCCGATGCCGACATCCAATCTTCTACGCCGCAGTTCCACGGCGGTCGCGCCGCGCCGCGCAGCCAGCGTGCGGCGGCCGAGCGCCTTCTCTTCTTCCACTTCCTCCGATGCCTGCCAGAAGAAAAGGTACGGGCTGATCGTCGTGCCGAGGATGGCGACCAGCATGGCCCAACCGCCACGTCCCGAGGGGAGGCTCGGAACCAGCGTGGCGTGCACCACCTCCCGCCAGTTCGGGCCTATGTACAGCGCGGCGCCCACGTAGGCGAAGAGAACGAGCGCGAGCCACTTGAGCGTATTGGCGATCGCAGCATAGCGGAGGCGGATCGTCGCCCAGGCAATCAGGACGCCGAAGAGCCCGACCCAGAGATGTGAGCCGATGCCGGTGAGCATTTCGGCGGCGTCGGCCATGCCCGTGAGGTCAGCGCCGATGTTGATCGTGTTCGCCGCGAAGAGCGCCACTGTCGCCGTCACCAGCACGGGGCGAGGAAACTTCTTCCGAAGCGCATTGGTGAGCCCGCGGCCAGTGACCATGCCGACGCGAGCGCACATGGTCTGGACCACCGCCATGAGCGGCCACGTGAGGAGCGCCGCCCACAGGAAGGATGTGCCGAACTGCGCGCCGGCTATCGAGTAAGTGGCGATCCCCGATGGGTCGTCGTCCGCTGCTCCCGTGATAACACCGGGGCCCAGGGCGCTCAGGAACCGGCCGACAGCCCTGTGCCCGTTCGCCGCCATGCGCCTGGCCACACGTACGGCCGCTATCATGACGGGACCGGTGCGCGAGTGAGGTTCACACGTACCGGAACAGTCGCATGAACCCGTAGTCCATGTGCAGCGTCTGGTGGCAGTGGAAGAGTGTCGCGCCCGGATCATCGGCGACAAAGTCCACGTCCACCGCGCCGAATCCCGGGACAACGATGGTGTCCTTCATCACCCCGGAAGTCGCCCGGCCATTCACGCGCACGAGCTCGAAGAGGTGCCGGTGCAGATGCACGGGGTGCGGATCGTCGCTCAGGTTCTGAAAGGCGAGGCGATAGCGCCGCCCGGCGTGAATTGAAATCGGCGTGCTGTGATCGTACTGTTCGCCGTTCACAGTCCAGCGATTGAAGTCGTGCGCACCGCCGTTGATCTTGCCGAACACCATCGGGATGGTTTCGTCGGGCGTGGGTGCAGTACGCGATGCGCCGAACGACGTGTAATCCCACGGCGCTGAGCGCGGCGCGATCCAGCGCGGCGCGCCGCTGGCGCCGGCGTACTCCACCACAATGCCCATGCCGTCGTGACGGTCGTCGTCATGCGGCGTCCCGAGAATCCACACGCCCGGGTTGTTCATCGTCACGAGCGCATCGACTCGCTCGGCCACGCCGAGCGCGAGCACGTGCACTGGGCGCGGCGTGGGCACCGGATTGCCATCGAGCGCGACGACTTCGAACTCGTGGCCCGCGAGCGCGAGCTGGATATTCTCGGTGGCGCTCGCATTGAGAATGCGGAACATCACGCGCTCGCCGCGCTTCACGCGCACCGGCTCGCCGTGGCCCAGTGACTTGCCGTTGATGGAGAACGCGCGATAGCCGATCTCGTAGCCGTTGGGCGTCCGGTCGGCCGATGGCGGAGGGCGCACCGTACCCTGTGGCCACGTCGCCGCGGTGGTGTTCATTTCCTCGGCGCCAAAGAAGGGTTCCCACTCGTGTGTGGCGAGGAACACTTCGCGGTCGTAGTGCCCGGGCTCGTTCGCGGGCTCGACGTACACCACGCCGAACTGCCCGGTGTACATGCCGCGATGCAGATCCGGTCCGGAGAAGGTGTGCGTGTGCACCCAGCGGGTACCGGCGGGTCGGGGCGTGAACGTGTAGCGTCGCGTCCCATGCGGTGGCACCGGCGGCGTGCCTTCCTCGGCGGCGCCATCAATGCCGGACGGAACGAGCTGGCCGTGCCAGTGCACCTGCTCGGGCGTGTCCGTGTCGTTGATCAGCTCGACGGTCACGGCGCGTCCTTCGTGAAGCCGGATGATCGGCGCGGGCACGCTGCCGTTGTACCCGATGGTGCTGATGATGCGATGCGGGGCAAGCTCCACGAGCACCGGCGCAATGCGAATCGTGACATCCGCGGCCTGCCTGGCGGCCACAGGAGCAGTGTCGGTATCGGGCGCACCTGTTGCGATGCGTGTTGCGGTGCGGGTTGCGGTGCGGGTTGCGGTGCGTTCCGCTGCCACGTTCGTGTGGCGCGAGTGTCCGAGAGCGGCGCCAAGCCCGGCGGCGGCGCCCAGGCGGAGGAAGTCCCGGCGCGTTGAGGGCACGTCACTCATGAGTGGTTCTCTTCATGGATGGTTCTTTCCTGTCGGATGCAATTCAGGGCACAGCACGGGCGGTGCTCCGGCAATGCTATCCATGAAATATCCTGTGCAGCACTACGCTCGCCACCGCGGCCGCGCTCACGCCCAGCAGCGGACTCCAGAGCCAGCCAAGCACGATGTTGCGGAGTACGCGACGGTCGAGCTTTGAGCCCTCTACTGCATTTCCGGCACCGGCGAGCGCGCCAACGATGGTCTGGTTGATCGAGGCATTGTAGCCGGCGCCATTGACGAGCGAAATGCTGGCCGCCTGCGCCAACTGCGCGATGGCGGCGAGCGGGATGTTCACCTGAACGATCTCCTTGCCAACACGATGCAGCAGCCGCTGGCCCCAGGTGAGCGCGCCCAGCGCCATGAAGGCCCCGCCAAAGAGTCCCGCCATTCGCGGCGTGAGCAGGTGGAGCATGGCGAGCGACGAAACCGCGTTGCTCACGTCGTTGGAGCCCAGCGTGAGCGCGCTGAATACCGACACGATGATCACGAACCACCTGAGCAGACGGCCCTCCCCTTGAATGCGCCTGAACCCGAAGCGTGAGAGCAGGAAGCCAAGCCCGAAGGCGAGCAGCGGCCCCACGATCCAGGCGAGTATCAACAGTCCGAAGCCCGCTCCGTGGATGGGGAGATGGCCCACGAGCGCCACGCCCACGAGCGTGGAGGCGTAGATCTGGATCGTCGATGTGGGGAGCTTGACGGCGGTGGAGACGGTGGTGGTGATGGCGGCTGCCAGGAGCGCGGCGGTCACATCCACCGGCGAGGCGCTCGACACCAGACCAAAGGCGTACGTGTCGACCACCTTCACGCTGGCCACCACGCTGC
>JBOHTE010000328.1:0-1028 GCA_050733555.1 Gemmatimonadaceae bacterium
GCCCGGACCGTACAGCGTTCGTCTCTCGGCGCGAGACGCGTACGGTGCGGTGGCGCGCACCACGATGAGCGCCTGGGTCACGGGTTCGGGATCGACATGGGGCACCGAGAATCCATTCCACCTGCCGCTCATCGCTGAAGAACGCCCGCTCACGGTGGGCGACTCCACGAGCGTGGTGTTCAACTCGCCGTTCGATCGCGCCGAAGCGTGGATCACCATGGAACGCGAGCACGTCCTGGAACAGCGGCGCATCACGGTGAAGCGTGGCGCGAATGTCGTGTCCTTTCACATCGGTCTGCAGGACGTGCCGAACGTGTTCGTCTCGGTGCTGCTCGTCCGCCGCACGCCCGGCGCGGTGGCGCGCCCGCATTCCACAGCACAGCTGCTGCGCGTCGGGTTCGTCGAGCTCACGGTGGGCACCGCAGCGAAGCGACTTGCGGTTGCCGTGAATCCACAGAGTACCGAGTACCGTCCGGGCGACACGGCGGTGGTACGGCTCGTGGTGCACGACAGCGCCGGACACGGCGTGCGCAGCGAGGTGACCCTCTGGGCTGTGGACCAGGGCGTGCTCGCGCTCACAGGATTCCAGACGCCGGACGCGCTTGAGCTTCTCTATCAGCCGCGCGGTCTCGGCGCGCGCCTCGTGAGCACGCTGCCCTCCGTTCTCACTGGCGAGTTGCTGAACATTCAGGGCAGAGCGATGCGTCTGGAGGAGAGCGTCGTCAGCGGACTCGCCACGTCGCGATTTGCCAGCGACTCGGTTGCCGCGGCACCGGCTGGAGCCATCACGACAGCCACGCTTCGATCCCGCTTTCGATCCACCGCCTTCTTCCTCGCGTCCATCGTCACGGACGACAGCGGCCGCGCCATCGCGCGCGCGCGTCTCCCCGACAATCTCACCACGTATCGCGTCATGGCCGTGGCCGTGAGCGCCGACGACCGCTACGGCCGCGGCGACTCCACCTTCCTCGTCACGCGCCCGCTCGTGGCGCGCCCCACGCTGCCGCGCTTTGTGCGCGCGAGCGATT
>JBOHTE010000329.1:0-2349 GCA_050733555.1 Gemmatimonadaceae bacterium
CGACTGTAAAGGGTGATTTGCGGTCCATGCGCGGGCTCACGCAAGGCCGCCCGTGAAGTGACTCGTACATTGGGCGCTCCAGTCTGAGAGATCGGACGTGAGAGATTCGCTGACGCGACGTATTCGCGGACAGCGCGATGCGCGGCACGCGCGTGCCGGCGATCGTTCCGTCTGACTTTCAGGCTTGGAACGGAGGTGGTCGGGCGGCCTGGCCTGTCGTGCGCTCGCATGAGCAGAACGACAAGGCGTCGCGAGTCAGCGCCGGCGCGGATTGGACTCGGCGGTCGAGCAGGCTCGCTTCGGATGCCAATATTGGCGCCCGCGCGGTATCGACGTGCGTCCGCACGGGTGTCGCGGCCAGCAGCGCACTCGGGTTCGCCGCGGCGACAGCTGGCTGCGAGCTGTGATGCCGGTGCACAGGGATACGCGCGCGTCCGTTCGTGTCGCTTCCCAGAAGCAACAGGAACGCCACGATGAGCAGGCGCATCAGGGCACGAGAAGACGCGGTCGACATGTCAGCGGTTACGCGTTGACGAACGGCTAGAACATACCTGGAAGCTCGTCCTGAAGCCACCGACCGGTTCCCGAAACCTTGGTGTCGTCGAGCGAGATACGGGCGCAGTGGAACTCGATCTCGTGGAGGTACCACGGGTTGAACCATACGCGCCACCCGGAGAGCAAGCGTTCAACCTCGATCACTGACAACTCAATACGATCCTCGTCCGACCAAAGATCGTTGGACAGATCATGCCGAACGGCCAGGTCACTCACACCTGCGAATTGTACGCGATGGCGGGAGGCCACACCGTCTGTCACTGAGTACGCGACGAAAGCGATATCGCCCTCAGGGCGAGGGGTGAAAGCGTCACCCCGAGTCAGCGAACAGTATAGGGTTTCACAGAACTCGCGAATGGTTATCTCGGTCACTGTCTTACGTTGGGCAGGAAGTCGTGCACTGTCTAACGCCCAAGATCAGTTGCAAGCGAACCAAATAAAAGCGCAGGGCGAAGCCCCGCGCGATTCCGAAGATCGCTTGTCAACTGCAACGCATGTTGGGCAGCAGCCACGCGGAGGCATGGCGTTGCATCCTCTACCCGGCGCGCTTGATCGGCTTGATTTGCGCGTGATCGCGCGCGGCGGCACTATGCGTGGCGTGATAGAGATCCCAGGCGAGTTGCAGATTGAGCCAAAACTGCGCCTCGACGCCGAAGAGGCGCTCTAGCCGCAAGGCGGTATCAGGCGTCATGTCGCGTTTGCCGTGCACGAGCTCATTGACCCGCGGATACGAGACGCCCAGGCGTTCCGCCAATGCCGTTTGCGAGAGGTGGAGCGGCTTGAGGAACTCCTCCAGGAGCATCTGGCCGGGATGCGTCGGGGCTCGATCAGTCGGAATGCGCACCATACGGAGCTCCTGCAACATCAGTGATAGTCGACGATCTCGACGCCTTGCGGGCCATCCGCGGTCCAGGTGAAGCACACACGGAATTGAGTATTGACTCGGATGCTGAATTGGCCGCGCCGATCGCCCTTGAGCGCTTCGAGTTGGTTGCCCGGCGGCACGCGCAGCGCCTCGAGCGACACCGTGGCATCCAGTTGGTCGAGCTTGCGCCGTGCCACGGACCACAGGGAGCTCGGGCACGCGCGGCGAGCGGCACGGGAATCGACGCCATTGAACACGTCTTCCGTGCCCCGGTCGCCGAACGAGCGAATCACGCGAGATGGACGGCGGCCATGCTGCGAATATAACGGCTACCGTTATACGTGGCAACTAGCCGGCCTTGAGACGAACTCTGTTGCTGCCTAACGCTGAAGTTAAGCCGCAAAGGAATTCAATAAGAGTTTGCCGCGCAGCGGCAAACAGTCAATAGCTCCTTTGGCAGCTTCAGCGCTCGTTAGGTGACATGCTTAGAGGGCGCCGACCCGCGTTAGCGTAGGGAGCGAGCAAGGATCGAAATTGCGCTATCTCTCCAGCGGTGGCGTCGCGCGAAAAGAAGTCTCCTTCACGCTGTGTGACGAAGAAACCAGAGCCGACGCTGAAGCTGCCCTGGACGTCGCGATCACGAAACAACGTAACGCCGAGTGTGCCGACGGGCACGCCCGCCCACGGCTGTGCCCAGCCCGAGGCGCGTTCGTTGACAAACGAAACGATGGCCGCGATCTGGCCCGGGTCCGTGATCGTCCCGAGGCTATCGAGATTCGCACGGACGTCGATACGCATCGTGCCATTGATCGGCGAAAAGGAACGACTCGAGCAGGCCGCAATTGCCAAGCCGAGCGACAGAAGGACGAGCGAGGCTTTCACTGAGATCAACTCGTGGATGTCACCTAACGCCTGAGCTCAGCTACAGC
>JBOHTE010000330.1:0-3555 GCA_050733555.1 Gemmatimonadaceae bacterium
GGGTGGGGTGGCGGGGAGCGGAAGATTCCCTGGGGAAGGGGTGGGGAGGCGAGGTCAGACCAACGCGGCCGCCCGCGGGTACTTCCGTCGCAGCGCTGCCGCGTCGCTGGCCTGGTCACGGAGCATCGCAAAGTCCGCGAAGTCGAATCCCGGACCCACGGTGCAGCTCACCAGCGTATACGGACCCGTGCTGCGCGCCGCCTGCCAGCATCCCGCGTCCACCACCCGCACCGGCCGCGCGTCATCGCCGTACGGGCCGAGCAGCCCGGCGCTGATGCGATCGAACGTCGCATCTGCCGTGTGCAGTTCCAGCGGCGCGCCTTCGAGGAAGCTCCACACCTCGTCCGACGCCACGCGATGCCAGCGGCTCACGTCGCCGTTCGTCAACAGGAAGTAGATGGTGGTGAGCGCGGCTCGCGCCGGACGTCCGTCGTCCGGCTGCACCGCGCGCGCGGAGCGATGAATCTCGCGAAAGTACCCTCCTTCGGGGTGCGGGGAGAGTGCCAGCGCCGTCACGAGCTCCGTGGCACGAGGTAGCAGGTGCATGACGGAACAATCTCCCGTGCCGCTCCCGCCGCCGCAATCTGCCACTCCCTGACACCCCACCCTTGGGAATCGGCAATCGGGAATGGGGAATCGACGCGATCGGTAATCGGCAATCGGAAATGGGGAATCGTGGGAATGGGGAATGATGAAGCGGGGGGAGGCGGCGGTGAAAAAAGGCCGTGGGGTGCGGTGTGGGGAGGTCTTCCTCCCCGATTCCCCATTCCCGATTGCCGATTCCCAAGGGTGGGGCCGTGGGGCAGTGGAAGATTCCCAATGGTGGGGTGAGAGGGACAGGCACATTGCCCATTCCCAAAGGTGGGGTGGCGGTGGCACAGCGTAGCGAAGCGCGCCCCTCATGCGTATGTTCGCCGCCATCGGGTTCGCTATTTTCCTCCCTTTTCCTTGCCCGCCATGATGCATCGATCACTCTTTGCTCTGTGCTTCCTGCTCGGTGCGCTGCCCGTCATTGCCAGCGCGCAGGAGACAGGCAGAATCACGGGACGCGTGACGGACGTGTCGTCCGGCGCCCCGGTCGCCAGTGTGCAAGTCACGATTTCTGGTACCCAGCTCGGTACACAATCCGGGCAGGATGGCTCGTACACACTCGCCAACGTGCCCGGCGGCACCCATACGATTGTCGCCAAGCGCCTCGGCTACGCGCCCGCGCAGCAGGACATCACCGTGAGCGCCGCCACCCCGGTTACCGCCGACTTCAAACTCAAGGCCGTCGCCCTCACGCTCAGCGCCACCGTCGTCACCGGCACCACCGCGCCCACCGAGAAACGCGCCCTCGGCAACAGCATTACCTCCGTGGGTGGCAGCGAAATCGAGTCCAGCAACTCCACCACGGCGGATGGCGCGCTGCAGGGAATGATCGCGGGCGCGCAGGTCACGCAGAACTCGGGCAATCCGGGCGGCGGCGGCATCTCCGTGCGCCTCCGCGGCACCAGCTCGCTCATCTCCGGTTCCGAGCCGCTCTACGTGATCGACGGCGTCATCGTGGACAACAACTCCGATCAGCTCATCAACCTCGGCGCCCGGAGCAACGTCCAGAATCGCCTCGCCGACCTCGATCCCGATGACATCGATCACATCGAGGTCATTCGTGGCGCCGCGGCGGCCGCGCTGTACGGATCGCGCGCCAACAACGGCGTCATCCAGATCTTCACGAAACACGGCCGCGAAGGACCGCCGCGCGTCACGCTCTCCTCGCGATACGCCTCGCAGAGCACGCCGGAACGCCTCAAGCTCAACCTGTACCCCTTCGACTCGCTCGGCGGCTCGCCCGTCAAGCGCTATGACTACCAGGATGAGATCTTCCGCACCGGCTACGTCGCGGACAATCACCTGAGCCTGAGCGGCGGCGACGCCCGCTCCACGTACTACATTTCCGGCGGCTGGACCCGCGACAACGGGATCATGCAGGCCAGCAGCGCCGACCGGAAAGACGTTCGCCTCAACCTCACGCAGCAGCTCTATTCCACGCTGCGCCTCACCGTGGGCGGCGACTTCACCCGCACGCACGACGAATTCCTGCCGAATGGTGAGGAGACCAACGGCGTGCTCACGGCCGTGCTCTTCACGCCCACGACGTACAGCTACTTCCCCGTGGGCGGCGCCTACCCGCGCGCATACCTCGGCGGCGCCTTCTCCAATCCGCTCGACGTCATTGCCAACTGGACCGCACCACAGGACGTGTCGCGCTTCTCGGGCAGCGCACGCGTGGACTTCAATCCCTTCCAGCACCTGGCCGTGAGCTACACACTCGGCTACGACGGTTATCAGCTCGAAGCCGACCAGTACATTCCGCGCGGCAGTCTCGCCGCCCAGCCCACGGGATCGTCCGCCGCCGTCCTGCGCAACTCGCGCATCCTGGACAACAGCGGCGTCGCCACGCTCACCACGCCGGCGGGCGCGATGACGTTCCAGAGTTCCGTCGGGTTCAACTACACCGACCAGCACCTCACGGCCACCAGCGCGTCATCGCAGGATCTCTTCCCCACGGGCACGCTCGTGAGCGCCGGCGCCACGCCGTTCGCGGGGCAGGGCGTGACCGAGCTCGCCACGCTCGGCTTCTACGGACAGGAAACGCTCAACTGGCGCGACCGGTTGTATCTCACGGGCGCCGTCCGCTGGGATGCGTCGTCTACCTTCGGCGCCGACCAGCGCTGGCAGCTCTACCCCAAGCTCTCCGCGAGCTACGTGATGTCCGATGAATCGTGGTTCACCGAGTCGGGCATACACAACGTGTTCAGCTCGCTGCGCCTGCGCGGCGCGCTGGGCTACGCGGGCAACCAGCCGTCGCTGGCGAATGCGTACGCGCAGTACACCTCGTACACGCGCGCCGTGAGCGGCACGCGCGTGGGCGTCGTGAACACGCTCGTGCTGGGCAATCCGGAGCTCAAGCCGGAGCGGCAGCGCGAGTATGAGTTCGGCGCGGACATGGGCTTCGCCAAGGATCGCGTCTCGCTCGAGGCCACGTACTACAACAAGAGGCTCACCGACCTGCTGCTCGTGGCGCCCCTGCCCACCAGCAGCGGCTTCACGTCGCAGTACCAGAATGTGGGTGCCATGACCAACAAGGGCGTGGAGCTCACGCTCCAGACCATCAACCTGGAGACGCCGACGCTGCGCTGGACCACGCGCGCCACGTATTCCGCCAACCGCAACAAGGTGACGGCGCTCGTGGCGCCGTTCACCGTGGGCTACATCAACCGCGTATCCGTGGGCGAGCCGGTGGGCTACTTCTACGGTCAGTACTACCAGCGCAATGCCGATGGATCCATCAAGACCGACTCGCTGGGCAAGCCGCTGCGCAGCGGCCTCGACCCCAGCATTCCTGCGTCGAAGAAGATCGGCGATCCGAATCCCGACTGGATCGGCTCGCTGCTCAACGAATTCCAGCTCGGCAGGCGGCTCAGCGCGAGGGTGCTCTTTGACGGGACGTTCGGCAATCAGGCGCTCGATCTCACGCGGCGCATTCTCGATGCCGATGGCACGGGCGCGGAT
>JBOHTE010000331.1:0-4734 GCA_050733555.1 Gemmatimonadaceae bacterium
CCGCACCACCGGCGGCGCGACCGCACGGCAACGATCAGCCCTCAATCCTGTAGATCTCCCGCTTTCCGCGATCCACGAGATCATGATACCCCTTCATGAGCTCTTCCATCTGCTTCATGTCCTCCCCCGACCCTGCGGGCGACGCCATCATCTTCTCGAACGTTGCCACGTCCGGCACCTCCATTTCCGCCACGACCGTCCAGTACGCCTCGGCGCAGAAGTCGGTCATGACGCGCATGCGCGGCATGCCCTGCTTCTCACCCAGCTTGGACAGCGCAATGAACTTCTCGACCATCGGGCGCACCTTGCCCGGCTTGCAATACATGATCTCCCGGATCAGAAACATGGGAAGCTCCGCGTGAAGGGTGACGTCCGGCCGTCGGGGTGCCGACGATCACCGGACCGGCAACTGGGCGTACACTGGGCGTACACGTTGACGTGCAGTAATTGATGCGAGATGTACCGCCGTCAAGAGTTGCGCCGCGGCGTGCCGCTCCAACCTCTCGCGCGCCGGCCGCGGCCCAATACCTTGACATCCGACAACAACAGCCCTACGCTTGTTGTCGATTGTCGAGGCATGCACCCCAGTGAGGACCACCGCATGAATGACCGCGCCGATCTGCTCCAGGGCACGCTGGACCTCTTGATCCTCAAGACGCTTGTGCTGGGCCCGCTGCACGGCTGGGGAATCTCCAAGCGCATTCGCCAGCTCTCCAGCGATGTGCTGGACGTCGGGCAGGGGAGCCTCTACCCGGCGCTCTACCGCCTCGAGGATCGGGGATGGATTCGCGCCGAGTGGGGGGTGAGCCCTGAAGGGCGGCGCGCGAAGTTCTACACGCTCACGGCGGCCGGGAAGAAGAAATTCGCCATCGAGCGATCCGGGTGGCGGCTCTTCGCCGGCGCCGTGGAGCGGGTGCTCAAAGCCACGTGAACCCCGGGGAGGGTCGTATGCGCCAGTGGCTGCACCGGATGGCGCGCCGCGTTCGCGCGCTCATCCATGCACCGGCACTCGAGCGCGAGCTGGACGCCGAGATGCAGCACCACGTCGCAATGGAAGCGGACGACCTGAGGCGCACGCAGGGGCTCGCGCCGGACGAGGCGCGACGCCGCGCACTCGTCGCATTCGGGGGCGTCGAGCGGTACAAGGAAGCGCATCGCGATGCCCGTGGCGTGCGCTGGATCGGGGAGTTCGCGCAGGACATCCGCTATGCGGTGCGCAGTCTGCTTCACGCGCCGGCGTTCTCCGTCTCGGCGGTGCTCGTGCTCGCGCTGGGTATTGGCGCCACGACGGCCGTGTTCAGCGCGGTGGATACGGTGCTCCTCTCTCACCTGCCGTATCCGCACGACGACCGCCTCATCCGCATCTACGAGCAGAACTCACCCACGAACCGGTTTGGCCTCTCCGTCGTCGACTTTCAGGCGATCGAGTCGCAGGGGCACAGTCTGTCCGCCGTGGGCGGAGTGTGGTCGCTCGACGTGGCCGTATCGTCGGGCGCCGATCTGGAGCGCACACACGCTGGCTTTGCAACGTCCGGATTCTTCCGCGCGCTCGATATTCAGCCTGTGCGAGGTCGCACGATCGAACCGGGAGACGAGCGTGCCGGTGCACCGCCGGTCGTGGTGGTCGGCCACCGGTTCGCCGTGCGAACGTTCGGCGGGGATGCGAGCGCTGTCGGACGCACCGTGACAATCGACGGCACCGCGAACACGATCGTGGGCGTGCTGCCGGCGGGCATGCGCGAGCTGGCTGGGCTGCACGCCGAGATCTGGCCCGTGCTGCATCTCGAGCCACCCACGCGCCGGGGTCCATTCGGGATGCTCGTCGTTGGACGGCTGGCCAACGGGGTGACGCTCGACGCCGCGCGGCGTGAGCTGGCCGCGATCAGCGTCGCGCTGCTGGGAGCATGGCCGAGCTTCCAGGATCACATGGCTCGACTGACGCCGGTTTCCTTGCGGGAAGCGATCCTTGGTAACGCCGGCCGCACGCTGGGCATGCTTGCGGCGGCGGTGGCGCTCGTGCTGCTCATCGCCGTCGCGAACGTCGCGAGCCTGATGCTCGTGCGCGCTACGGGCCGGTGGCGTGAGGTGGTACTGCGTACCGTCCTCGGCGCGACGCGTGGCCGGCTGGCCCGGCTTCTCGTGACCGAGAGCGTCGTGCTCGCGGCCGCCGGCGTGGTGTCGGGGATCATCGTCGGTGTGGTTGGGGTCGAAGTGCTGAAGGCCATCGGACCCAACGTGCCGCGGCTGGACAGCGCCCAGCTCGATGCACGGGCGGTCGCATTTGCCGTCGGCCTGGCGCTCGTGGCCGGCATCATCGTTGGAACGAGTCCGGTCGCGCTCCTGCTCCAGCGCGATCCGGCGCCGGCATTGCGCGATGGAGACCGCACCGTCGGCGGTGGCCGGCGCACCCACTCCATCCGCAGCGCGTTCGTGGTGGCCGAGTTCGCGCTCGCGCTGCCCGTGCTCGCGGGTGCGGCACTGCTGCTCAACAGCTTCGTGCGGCTCCAGCGGGTCGCGCCGGGCTTCGACCCGGCGCGCCTGGTCGCGCTGCGCGTGGCGCTGCCGGCGGCTCGCTACGCGAACGACTCGACGATTGCAACGTACTGGGCCCGGGCGCTGCCCCTCGTTCGCGGCATTCCCGGAGTTGTGCGGGCGGGGCTGGGCGAGGCAATGCCGCCTGATGAGGTGACGAACATCAACAACTTCGATCTCATCGAACATCCCGTGCCGCCGGGCGGTGCGCAGCCGACGGCGCCGTGGGTGATGATCGGGCACGACTATTTCGCGGCACTCGGCGTGCGGTTGCTCGAGGGGCGTCTCTTCACTCCGGCGGATACGGGCGCTGCACCCGTCGTGGTGGTGAGCCGCGCGTGGGCTGAGCGCTATTTCCCGGATGGCCATGCTGTTGGCCAACGACTCGTTTCGGGCGGCTGCACGACCTGTCCATTGACGACTGTCGTGGGCATCGTGGGCAACGTGAAGTACGAGGGGTTGAGCGGCTTTGACGACGCCGTGTACGAGCCGCTCACGCAGGGATGGGCGCGCGACCTGAACCTCTTCGTGCGCACGGCCGGTGCGCCGCAGCTCGTGGTGGATCACGTTCGCGCCGCGCTGCGTTCGGTGGATCCGGAAATTCCGCTGGATGATGTTGTGCCGATGGAGGACCGCGTCCATGGCTCGATCGCGCAGCCCAGGAACCTGACGACATTGCTCGGCGGATTCGCCGTCGCAGCCGTCGCGCTCGCAGCGGTGGGAATTTTCGGAATGCTGTCGTACACGGTGCGCACGCGACAGCGTGAGATCGGTGTGCGCATGGCACTCGGCGCGTCGCACGGCGCGGTCGTTCGCATGATCGTGCGGCGCGGCATGACGCACGCGATTGCCGGGGCGGTCATCGGACTTGCGGTGGCGCTGATCGGCACGCGATGGCTCGCCGGTGCACTGTTCAACGTCGGCGCCACGGACCCCGTGACGCTCGCGGCGGTTACCGTGCTTATGCTCGGCATCGCGTGGATCGCCTGCTGGCTACCGGCGATGCGGGCGGCGCGGATCGATCCGGCAGAGGCGATCCGCGTGGAGTAGGTGTGCGGAGGCTGAAGAACCGCGGCGCACACCGTTCGCAGCGCGCGCGGGTCGCGGAGATCACGAGCCGGCGTAGATTGTGCGCCATGCGCCGACTCACCTTGCATCTCGCTTTATTCGCCATCTGCTTCACGGCCGCTGCCTGCGCCGGCCGGTTAACACCGGCGCCGCTCGCGCCGCTCCCCTTCCCTACCGACACGGTTCGCTCACGGATCGTTAGCGACGGCGTCGTGCTGCGCTACATCCACTCGTCCGCGGGCCCGTGGGCCATCCACGTGCTCGACGTAGATCTCGAGCGATGCAACATCGTGGTCGCGGTGAAGGGCGCGGACAGCGCCGCGGGCCGCACGAAGACGACGGCGCTCCTCGGCCAGCTCGCGACGCACGAACAGGTGATCGGTGGCGTGAACGGCGATTTCTTCTCACTCGCCAGCGGCAGGCCCATCGGGCTGCTCATCGTGGATGGTCGCATGCTCACGCCGCCGGTGAATCAGGCGGCTCTCGCGTTCGACTCGAGCGGTGTGCCGCACATCGCGGTGTTCACGACATCCGGTGCCTCGCTGTCGCCGTTCTTCCCGGCAGAGGCGGTGGGCGGCCGCCCAATGTTGGCGCACGACAGTGTTGTCGCCGCCGCGGCGGATACAACCGGCCAGCGCTCGTTCAACGTGGGGCGGAATCCTCGTACTGCAGCCGGGTTCGCGCGCAACGGGACGCGACTGATTCTCGCGGTGATTGACGGACGGCAGAAGCCCTACAGCGACGGCATGTCGCTTCGCGAGACGGCGAACCTCATGCTCGCACTCGGCGCGCGCGACGCGATCAATCTGGACGGCGGCGGATCATCCACGCTCGTGTACGCCGATCCGGATTCCGCCGGACGGTTGCGCATCGCCAACCACGTGTCCGACAAACAGGGGGAGCGGGCGGTGGGTGACGCCCTGGCGCTGGTGCGGCGCTGCCGCTGAGCGTGCAGCGCCGAGTCGCGAAGCGGGCTGTGTCACATGTTGGCGGCGGTATGGCTTCGGCAGTGCCTCAGTACCCCTCCCCGTCCGCGGCCGCCGTCGCCTTGCCGCGGTGCAATCGGAACACCACCGCGAAGTACACCAGCGCCAGCGGAAACCCGATGACCCACCAGTACAGCGCGATGCGCAG
>JBOHTE010000332.1:0-1650 GCA_050733555.1 Gemmatimonadaceae bacterium
GGCGTAGAGCGTATCGGTGAAGACCGGCGCGGCCTTCGTCACGTTCGTCGGCCCGGTCGGCACGCCCACCGTCTGCCAGGGCGCGTAGCGCACCACCGGCGATTGCATGGTGGTCGTGCCGCCGCCCGCGTCGATCGGCACGCGGGAGGAAATAACCGAGTCCAGCTTCCACTTCGGTGAAGGGCGACCCGCGATAGCACGGAACGAGTGGCTCGCCGCAAGTTCGACACGCTGTAGCCTCAGCGCATCGTAATGCTGCGCAGCGGACCAGCCAGGTTACCAGGACAAGTACCATCACTTCCGCCGCCCAGATGAGCAAAGGGAGAAATCCACCCAGGAACGCCAATTCCTTTCGCGTAATCTCCCCTCGCATGTGCCGCACGGCAGGCATTGCGTAGACCAGGAAGAACGGAACAATCCAGACCCATGGGGAGAGACGCCTGGGATATCGGGCATCCATGACCTCGACGACGACCATGAGGAAAAGTGGGTAAAGCCACAACGGCAAGAACGTTCGCCAGTATCATCTGACGACAGCCCGTGAGCAGTAGTCGCATCTGTTCACGTCGTTCACGCGCGCCGTCAAGGTCGTGCGTCGAGGACCGGGACATGCCCGCTGCTCGCATACTGAAGGATGCGCGCATCGCAGGTGACCAGCCGCGCTCCAGTGAGGCGCGCGCTCGCCATCAGCATTCGGTCAGCCGGGTCGCCATGCGGCGAGCCGGGTAGCTGCGCGCTATCGATTGCGATCTCCGGCTCGAGAGGAAGCAAACGGACGCCGGAGGCTCGGAGTGCCGTCTGGATCCACTCTCCGATTGGCAGGCTGAGAGCGATTCGGCCGCGCGAGGCCAGCATCGCAACCTCCCATACCGTGATCGCCGAGACGAGTACATGGCCAGCCTGCTGGGCGGCTTCAGCCCTCGCGAGGGCGGCATGGGACAGCCGGCCAGGCGTCCCGTCCACGGCCCAGATCCACACGTGCGTGTCGAGCAGCAATGCCTCGTCACGCGCCTCAGGCATCCGCCTCCCACTGAACATCGATGGGTGCAATCAGGTCGCCCAACACGGACACGGTCCCCGCCATGCAGCCAACCAGGCGCGGCTCCGCCGGAGTTGACTCGACCGGCGCGAGGCGCGCGATTGGCCGGCCATAGCGGGTGATCACGATCTCTTCGCGCGTCCGACTCACCCGCTCAAGGTATTCGTGAAATGCGTTCTTGATGACGCTTGCCGACACCTTCGTTGGACGCGTTCGCGCTGGCGGCGCGTGTCTCGTCTTGCGCTTGCGCATTGCCACGTTCCTGGATTTAGGCCAGGATAATTTAGCCAAAATGTGACGGCGCAACAAGCAGCGCCGACACCTGACGGACACCGCCGCCCCGCGATGTACCTTCCCCCATGGACCATCGCGCACCCGACGGCCGCTTCCGCAACCCGTGGCCCACCGCCCCTCGCCATCGCTTCAGTGACTTCCTCCGCTGGCGTCGCCAGCGCTTCCTGAATCCGCCGCCACCACCGCCCCCGGCCGGCACGCTCCCCAGCGCAACGCCGAGCTTTGCCTCACCGCGCACGGATGCCGGCGTGCTCGCCGCGACCTGGGTGGGACACTCCACCGTGCTCGTTCAGATGGGCGGGATCAACATCCTCACC
>JBOHTE010000333.1:0-3119 GCA_050733555.1 Gemmatimonadaceae bacterium
TCGTAGCGATATTCCTCGAAGGCCGTGTGGCCGAGCATGGTCGTGCCGCCCCCGCTCCGGGCATCGGCCGCCACGAGGCGGCCATCCAGGGCGTAATAGGAGACGCGCTCATTGTACTGACTCGGACTGCCGGCGTTGACGGTGAGCGTCGCGTGCAAGTTCCCCGCGGCGTCATAGCCCAGCGTATCGGTGCGATTCCCATCCATGGTCTCGCCGTGGAGCCGGCCGCTCGCCGCCGTGTAGGTCGCCGTCCTGGCGCCCACCGTGCTGAAGCCGCCCGTGGCCGTGCCGCTATAGGGCTTGGCCCACTGGTCTACGCTCGCTCGCGTGAGCCAGTTGCCCAGGGGATCGTAGGTGGTGGACTCCGTGGCGACGTACTGGACATACGGATTCTCGCTCACGGCTGCGTTGGCACTGGTGAGCAGTTGGCCGAGCCTCGTGTAGGTGTCGGTCATGGTCGAGGGATTCAACAAGTCCTCGCCCAGGTTGGCGCTGTCGGCACTCGAGAGGATGCGGCCCTCGGCATGTAGAAATTCCGCAACGCGTGCCGGGCAAGGGGCCGTCGGTGCGCACCAGAGCCGGCAGCGCTACCTTTCACTTACATGCTCGCCGCGTTCCGGGGCAGAGCCCGATGCCTGAACGCGCACGTGCACCACGGAGCCATCGCAACGCGCGCGTGTGCCGTGTGTGCCGCCAGGTGTCGCGATGCGTGACCGTTCCGCTCAGGCTTGTGGAGGATGCATGCCCGCACCACTCGATGTAGAGGACGCGCTATTGGAGCGCATCACGGTGGACCCCGCAATCTTCGGCGGCAAGCCGATCCTGCGCGGCCACCGGCTGGCGGTGGAGCACGTGTTGGGGATGCTCGCCGCAGGCGATAGCGCCGAGACAATCCAGGCGGGCTACCCCTGGATGGACGCTGAGGACATTCGCGCGTGTCTGGTGTACGCGCGCCGGCTCGTGGCGCACGAGCGCGTCGAGCCCAAGCTGACCGACTCGGCCGCTTGAACGTCCTGCTCGACAGTTGCGTCTGGGGCGGCGCGCGCGGCGTTCTCGAAGCAGCCGGCCACGTGGTGGAGTGGGTCGGCGCGTGGCCGCGCGATCCGGGCGATGAGGAGATTCTGGCTGCGGCGGCGCGCGCGGGCGCGGTGCTGGTCACCATCGACAAGGACTTTGGGGAGTTGGCGATCGTGCGCCGTCGGAGCCACGCCGGCATCGTGCGGATCGTCGGCTTTCCGGCACGCGAGCAGGGCCCGGTGTGCGTCACGGCGCTGGCGCGCTAGGCGAGCGAGCTCACCGCGGGAGCATTGGTGACCGTCGAGCGCGGACGCGTGCGTGTGCGGCCCCGCGAGGAGGAGCGCTGAGGCGCAGTTCGGCGCGGAGGCGCGGCGCTCGGCGCCGGGCTCACCGTGCTCCCCACGATCAGCCCGGGCGGCTACGCGGGACTTGAGGTCTCGCAGGAGGTGAATGACGCCACGAGCGAAGTGGCCTTCGATGCACCGGTCATCTCGACGCGCTCGGTTGAGACCACGGTCCTCATCAAGGACGGGCAGACGGTGGCCCTGGGCGGGCTCACCGATACGCAGCGCGAGGTGAGTCAGGGCGGGGTGCCGATTCTCTCCAGCATTCCGATCCTGGGCGGGCTCTTTGGGCATGCGAGCCGGCAGACGACCGAGACCGAGCTCTATCTCTTCCTCACGCCGCATGTGATCACGACCGATGGCGATGCGGATAGTCTCACGGCACGGCTCCGGGAGAAGGCAAATCAGTGAGGAGGCAGATCCCAGTGATCAGGCAAGTCGACGTCGTTCGCAACCAGGCTGCGTCCCGTTGTTGGGAATTCCAGCCTCGCACCTCAACTCGAGAGCTTGTGTCAACCTGCTTCTTGACTGCGTCACGCGAGCACGCGTGAGAGGCCCTCGAAGCATATGTCCAAGCAGATGACATTGCGTCAGCTGCATCGTGCTGCTCGAATGCAAGAATGCAAGAATGGCATGCATGTGTGAGTCAGATGTACTTCACGCGAAAGCCCATCTCCTTGGCACTTGCCTGAACATCCCGCAAATACGAATCGAATTCGCTGCACTCAAACGACAGATGCACTGTGGAGCCGACAAGAGTTGCGCATGCTGCGCCGGCAGCTGCGGCGGCTCGCCAGAGTTCCGTGGACCATGAACGCAGCACAAATGCGTTTATCGATTCGACCGCAGTAGGTTCGATGTCACGATTAAATATCCAAATCTCTATCGGATAGACGCCAACGACGGAGGCCCTTTGCAAAGGAATCGCAGCGAGTGCATCGCGCACCTCGTTTGGCTGCCGAATCAGCAGCGGCCAGTGCGCGCGATCTAGATCAGGTGTCGCCAAGTCGATTCGGCAGATACATCGACGTTCGATGAGCATGCGGAAAAATCGTGCGAGAAACGGGCGCCCCTGAGTCAGCATGACGTCCGTATCGTCATCGGAATCATCCTCAAGCTCTATGCGAATCGTGCAAGCCGAACCTGGTATGAGTCCGGCCGTCTTGTCGGGACGAAGAGTCAGCAGCGAGATGCTGTGCGTACGATTGTGGCGCATGAGAGTGTCGGTGCTGGAGTAGTTACTCGAGTGCGCTCCTATTTCGGGGCAAGCTCGAGTACCAACAGGAGCAAGGCGGTTGCCCCGCCGGCAGATGCAACGGCGGCTGGATTGTATGGGCCGAATGTCGATACCGCATCCAGAGGAGCGGGAGGCGATGCCACGATACCATTCCATCGCTCCATGGTGCTTTGCGCCTTCGGCAAGTACGCAGGCTTGATGGGTGCATCCATCATCAGACGAATTTGCTCGTACTGCGCAGTATACTGCGCATGACCACCATCCGGATCGTTATCATTCTTGTCTTTGCACTTGGCGTTGTCGTACTCCTCAATGTCGTTCCGGAGTCCCCTCTGAAAATTCGCCAGCTCCTCGTAGTGTCGGGCGTTAGTGGTCTTCGTCACGTCGAATTTCTGATACCTGCGCCAATCCTTCATGAATTTCCGAAACTTTTCAGTGAGTTTCGCTCGCCTGTCGGAGCAAGGTGTTAGCCCAAATGGATCCGAATACGACACCGGGTCCCCGGCTGCAAACCCATAGAC
>JBOHTE010000334.1:0-2068 GCA_050733555.1 Gemmatimonadaceae bacterium
GGGGCGAACACCGCGATCCTCGAGGCGCTGCGTTCCGGACCCGCCACCAGCGCCTCGCTCATGGTGCCCTGTCACAGCGCGGAAGCGGCGGCGCGGTCATGTGATGCGCCAGTTGCTCACGGAGAGCGTGCTGCTGGCGCTCGCGGGCGGCGCGCTGGGATTGCTGGTCGCGGAGTGGGGTGTACATGCGCTGCTCTCACTCGCCCCGGATGAACTGCCGCGCGCGGCAGACATTCAACTCGATCACCGGGCGCTGTTCTTCGCGCTGGCGCTGTCGCTGGCCACGGGCGTCGCCTTCGGCCTGATGCCGGCGTGGCGCGCCGCTCGCACGGACGTGCACGCGCTGCTCAAGGAGGGATCGGGTCGCGCGAGCGGGCCGCTCCGTCAGGGGCGCGCGCGCAACGCGCTCATCATCGGGGAGATCGCGCTCGCCATCGTGTTGCTGGTTGGCGCGGGGCTGCTGCTCCGGACGTTCGCGAATCTGGTGCGGACGGATCCCGGATTCGACACGCAGCACGTGCTGAGCGCGGAGATCTGGCTCACGGGCTCGCGCTACGATTCCACCGCGGCCATTGCGAGCTTCTATCGCCGGCTCACCGAGCGGATCGATGCCCTGCCGGGCGTGCGCTCGAGCGCCGTGATCGAAGCGGGACTCCCGCTGGAGCGTGGCGGCCGAATGGGCGCCGTGGTGGATGGGCGCCGCATGGACGCGTCGCTGGACTATCGCACCATCACGCCGGGGCTGTTCCAGACCCTCGGTGTGCCGCTCACGCAGGGGCGCGCCTTCGCCGCCGGGGATGCGGACATCGCGGAGCCGGTGGCCATCGTGAACGAGGCCCTGGCACATCAACTCCTGTCGGAGCGCGACGCAGAGGGCCACGAGGCTGCGGGTCCCGAGGCAGTGGGCCACATGGTGACGGTCGGAAACGGCACCAGTCCGCGTCGCATCGTGGGCGTCGTTGGCAACGTCCGATCGTACATCGGACTCCCGGCTCCGCCCACCGTGTTCATTCCGTCCGCGCAGACGCTCCCCGGTCTCACGCACCTCTTCAGCGGCTGGTATCCCACGCACGTCATCGTGCGCGCGGCCGGTGATCCGGCGGCGCTCGGCACCACGCTCGCTCGCGCCATTCAGGAGACTGATCCACAGGTGCCGATTGGCCGCGTGCGCACCATGAACGAGGTGCTCGCGGCGTCGCTCTCGCCGCAGCGCTTCGTGATGACGCTGCTGGGCATCTTCGCGGGACTTGCTGTCGTACTGGCGGCCGTGGGCATTTACGGATTGATGTCGTTTCTCGTCGCGCAGCGCACGCACGAAATCGGCATTCGCATGGCCATTGGCGCACGCGCGCGCGATGTGCTGCGTCTCATCGTCATGCGCGCCGTGCTGCTCACGGGCACCGGCGTGGCATTCGGAGTGATGGGCGCGCTCCTGCTGACGCGGCTCCTCGAAGGTCTCCTGTTCGGCGTCAGACCCACCGATCCGCTCACGTTCGCCGGCGTGGCCGGCGTGCTCGGCATCGTCGCGATCGCGGCGAGCGTCGTGCCCGCGCGGCGTGCCGCACGCGTGGACCCCATGATCGCACTCCGGAGTGAGTAACATGGAATCCCTCGTCCAGGATGTCCGCGTCTCGGTCCGCTCGCTGCTCAGAACCCGCAACTTCACGGTTGCGTCCGTGCTGGCGCTGGCGCTGGGCATCGGCGCCACCACCGCGATGTTCAGCGTGCTCTACGGCGTGCTGCTGCGCCCGTTGCCGTACCCCGAAGCGGACCGGATCGTGGAGCCCGCCTGGAACTACAACGGGCAGCGCGAGGGCATGTCCGCCACGTACGTGCAGTTCCGGTTCCTGGCCGAGCACAACCGCGTGTTCCAGTATCTCGCCGCCACCACGGCGGTGGGATTCAGCGTGTATACGGGCGGTGAGGCGGTGCGCGCGAACGCGCTGCGGGTGTCGCAGGATTATTTTCACGTGCTTGGCGTACCGCCGGCCATTGGCCGCGGATTTCTCCCGCAGGAGGATCAGCCCGGCGGCGCCCGCGTGGTGGTGCTGAGCCACGAGTTCTGGAT
>JBOHTE010000335.1:0-9184 GCA_050733555.1 Gemmatimonadaceae bacterium
TTCCTCCCCGATTCCCCATTCCCGATTGCCGATTCCCAATGGTGGGGTGAAGGGTGGGGTGAAGGGCGTGGACCGTGGCGCCTCTCTCCCTTTCCCCCTATTCTCCCCCTGTGCCCTCAAAAACGAAATATGCTCGCGTCGTCCGGACGAAGAATGCGGAGGACCCCGCGCTGCGAGCCTGGATCGTCCTCGCGCGCACCTATCACACCATCGAGCGCGCTGTTTCGCGGGACGCCATCAATCACGGCCTTACGATCGCACAGTTTGCGGTGCTCGAGGCCCTGTTTCACAAGGGGCCGCTCCCGCTCGGCCAACTCAGCTCGCTGTTGCTGGTGACTGCTGGCAACATCACCTACGTGGTGGACCAGCTCGAAAAGCGTGGCTACGTGGTACGTGAGCGCCGCCGCCAGGACCGGCGGATGGTCTATGCCTCGCTCACACCAACCGGCCGTGCCCTCATCGAGGAGATATTTCCCGAGCACGCGAGTGTGATCGCTGAACTCTTTGACGTGCTCACGCCGGAAGAGCAGGCCGACATGCGGCGCATTCTCAAGAAGCTGGGGTTGACGGTGTCCGGTCGCGTGCCGGTTGATCCCGGCTAGGCTGACGGACTCGCCGCACCCGGCGAAAATAATTGCCTGACGCTCCGTCCGATCGCCCGCCACACCGCCCGCACCAGCAGAATCATGAGCACCAGCACCACGAGCGCGATGATCAGCACGATGATCGGGTGGTGTGTAAGCGTGAGCAGCAGCGCCGTCACGGCGCCCAGTTCGGCGACGTTCGCCGTGGCGTTGGTCACCGGTTCCGGAGAGGTGTCGATCGCGTAGCGCAGCCCCAGCTTGGTGCCGTGCGTTCCGAGTGCGAGGGTTCCACCCAGGAGCGCGGCGATGATCGTCACGCGATCGTCGCCGCCCCATGCGCTCGCCGCCGCGAGCAGCGCCGCCGCGGGTGGCCGGATGAAGGTGTGCAATGATTCCCAGAGCGAGGCGAGCCCGGGGATCATCGTGGCGAGAAACTCCACCACGGCGAGCGCGACGGCGAAGCCAATGATCCAGGCGCTCGAGAGCGCGTGCAATGGGCCGGGAAGCGCTCCAACCCAGTGGAAGCGCTGCGCGAGCCCCAGAATGGCAACCGTCGCGTACAGGTTGATGCCGCTCGCGTACGCAATGCCGAGTGCTTCCGCGAGTGTGCCGAGCGTTCCCATGCGCGCCGCTCCGTGCAGGACCGTCCCTGGGGCGATACCGGACGGCGCTCGCGCGCCGTCCGGCCGGGATTCACTCTACGCTGCTGGCGTCTTCCTGCGCGCCAGGTGGTAGATGAACAGCAGAATGAACGCTCCAACGACCGCCAGTACCAGACTCTTGATGGAAAATCCGTGCGCGAGTCCCGCGCCGCCCATCATGGTGCTGATCCAGCCGCCGATCAGCGCGCCCGCGATACCGATCAACGTGGTGATGATGAAGCCCCCGGGGTCCTTTCCGGGCATGATCGCCTTGGCGATGAGCCCCGCGATCAGTCCGAGTACGATCCAGGCAATAATCCCCATCATGCCTCCGACTGGTTCAAAGGTGAGCACTCTGGCCGGTGCGCTCGTGCGCCGACCCCTCATACTGCGCGGTCCATTTTCGGGTCGCAAGACGCTACGGACCAGCGCATGGACACTACGCTCGTGCCGCACACCGGGTGTCAGCCCTCATCCCGCGCCGCGCAGGGCATGCAGGACGAAGTACGCGACGAGCGCGAGCAGCACGACGATCAACACGCTGATCATGACGCCACGCTGTTCCGCTACGGGCGGAGTCTCCTCCGGTGATTCCTCGCTCACCAATCCTCCTGGCGCACAGTTGGCTCCTCCCACGCGCACTCCTCTCGCCCAAGATACCCGTCCGTTAGATTTTGGGCCATGACTCGCACATCTGTTTCACTGCTCGCGGCGCTCGCGCTGTTCCCCGTTTGCGCGGCCGCACAATCGTCGTCCCGCACGTCCGGCACCATCACCGATGCCGAGATCAATGGCGACCTCCGCTTCCTGTCGTCGGATCTTCTCGAAGGGCGCGCCCCCGCCACCAGCGGCGGCCGTCTCGCCACCGAATACATCGCCGATCAGCTCCTGGCCGCGGGGCTGGAGCCCGGCATGGATGGGTCCTGGTTTCAGACCGTCCCCATCGATGTGGTGGCGGCCGACACGACCGGCATGACCATCCGCACCTCGGGCAAGGCCGCCGCAACGCTCCGCTATCCGGATGACGTGATGCTCTGGTCCGGATCCGCCACGCCGAAAAGCAGTGCTCGCGGCGAGATCGTGTTCGTCGGCTACGGCGCCACCGCGCCCGAGTATCACTGGGATGACTTCAAGAACGCGGACGTGAAGGGAAAGATCCTGCTCGTCCTCGTGAACGATCCGCCCGCCACGAAGAGCGAGCCCAGGCTCTTTGGCGGGAAAGCCATGACGTACTACGGCCGCTGGACGTACAAGTTCGAGGAAGCCGAACGGCGCGGCGCCGCCGGCATGCTCATCATCCACACCACCGCCGGGGCGAGTTATCCCTGGCACACCGTGGTGAGTTCGTGGTCGGGTGACCAGCGCACGCTGCCGCGCGACAGCACGCTGCCGCCGCCGCTCGGCTTTCGCGGCTGGATCACCGACAGCGCCGCCACCGCGCTGCTCGCGAAGGCGGGACTCGATCTCGCGGCGCTGCGCCGCCAGGCGGACACGCGCGACTTTCACCCGGTGCCCACCGGCATCACGCTCGACGTGTCGTTCGCCAACCGCGTGCGGCGCATGCAGACGCGGAACGTCGTCGGGCTGCTCCGCGGCAGCGACTCCCGCACGCGCAACGAGTACGTCACCTACAGTGCCCACTGGGATCATTTCGGCATTGGCCCCAAGGTGAACGGCGATTCCATCTACAATGGCGCCGTGGACAATGCGTCGGGCGTGGCATCGCTGCTGGCGGTCGCACGATCGGCCGCGCATGCGCACCGCCCGCGCCGCTCGCAACTGTTCATCTTCGTGACCGCGGAGGAGGCCGGGCTGCTCGGCTCGTCCTGGTTCGCGCAGCACCCGCCGGTTCCCGACACATCCATCATCGCGAATCTCAACATGGACGTCGTCACGGTGCTCGGCCGCGTGCGCGATCTCAACGTCCTTGGCGAGAACAAGTCCACCCTCGGTCCCATGCTTGCCCACTTCATCAAGGCCGATGGGCTGCGCATCTCTCCGGATGCGCATCCGGAGGCGGGACACTTCTATCGGTCCGACCACTTCTCCTTCGCGAAGGCGGGCATTCCCGCGATCTCCATTGGCGCGGGCACCGATTACGTCGGCCGCCCGAAGGGCTGGGGCGTGAAGCAGGAGGACGACTACACTGCGCATCGCTACCATCAGCCGTCGGACGGGTATCAGCCGGACTGGGACCTGCGCGGCGCCGCCGAGATCGCCGGCATCGTGGCCCGCTTCGGAATGGCGCTCGCCAATTCGCCTGTAGTGCCCGCGTGGAACAAGGACGCCGAGTTCCGCTCCGCGCGCGATTCGGTGAAGGCGTCGCGCGCGTCGCCGCATCCGTGAGTCACGCCATCCGGATCGCTCCGGACGTGGCGGACGCACTGCGTGCGCGTTGCCCAGTGGTGGCGCTCGAGAGCTCGGTGCTCGCGCAGGGGCTGCCCATCCCGGCGAACCGAGAGGCAGCGCGATGCATGCTGGAGGCAGTGCGATCGCGGGGCGCCGTGGCCGCCATTACCGCTGTGATCGGGGGAGAGCCTGCGCTCGGCGTCACCCCGGCCGAGCTGGACCGTTTGCTGGCCCGCGACGGCGTGGCAAAGGCATCCGCACGCGATCTGCCGCTGCTCATGGCGCAGCATCGTGACGGCGCAACGACGGTGGCGGCCGCGCTGGCCATTGCGGTCCAGGCTGGCGTGGAGGTGTTCGCCACGGGCGGCATTGGCGGCGTGCACCGCACCATGATCGACGCCGGCGCCGTGCGCGACGAGTCGGCGGACCTCATGGAGCTCGCCCGCACGCCGATGATCGTGGTGTGCGCCGGCGCCAAGTCCATTCTCGATCTCGCGGGCACGCTGGAGCGGCTCGAGACGCTGGGCATTGTCGTGCTCGGTTATCGTACCGCCGAGATGCCGGGATTCTTCACCGCGCGCACCGGCATCACCCTGCCCGCACACGTGGATTCGCCCGAGGCTGTCGCGGCCGTCTATCGCGCGCAGCGGGCGCTGGGGCGCGTGCAGGCGGTAGTCGTCATGCAGCCGCCACCCGAGGAGCATGCGCTGGCGGCTGACGTCGCGGACCGCGCTGTCGCGCACGCGCTGGAGAACGCGCGCCGCGAGCACGTAGAGGGCGCGCACGTCACACCGTTTCTGCTCGCCGAGGTCGAGCGTGCCACTGGTGGTGCCTCACTTGCCGCCAACCTCGCTCTGCTCGAGCGCAATGCCCTGCTCGCTGCCGAGGTGGCAGACGCGCTATGTCTGGGAACGGACGGGCGGACTGGTGCGTCTTAAATGCGGGGAAGCGACGCGGTGGGCCGTGGAAGATTCCCAAGGGAAGGGTGGCAGGGCGGGGCCCGGTCCTATTGAACTCCCCGGCTGTCTCGCAGTACAATAGGAATACCGACAGGTTGGAGGTCGCGATCGCCATGCCAGGCCAGTTTCTGAGTTCCGAAGAGTACGACGAACGCGCGCATCAGCTCTACAATGAGGGGCAGTACGACGAGGCTCTCGATGTCCTGCGGGAAGGGCTCGCGCTCTATCCCAATGCCGTCGAGTTGCACATCGGCGCGGGCTACGCGCGGCTGGCGCGTGAGGAATATCCCTGGGCACGCCGCACCTTCGAGAGGGCGCTCGTCCTTGACCCCGAGCACGAGGATGCGCTCGCGGGGCTGGGCGAGACGCTGCTCAAGTTCGGGCAGCGCGAGCAGGCGCTCGAGATCTTTCGCTCCATCCTCGCGCTCGGCTACGATGACGACATCGATCTCATCCTCCAGGTGGGACGCGCCCTTTTCCGCGAAGAGGAAATGGATGGCGCGCGCGAATTCTTCGAGATCGCGGTGCGCGAGGCGCCGGATCTGCCGGAGGCCGCCGCCTGCCTGGGGTACGTCAAACACCGTCAGGGCGACGACGCGGGCGCCATTGTGAGTCTGCAGCGCGCCCTGCAGCTCGACGACTCGCACGCCGAGGCGCGCATCTATCTCGCCAACGTCCTGTATGATCGCGGCGACTACGAGCTGGCGCTGCAGCACCTCGAACGCTCCGAGCCGGATGACCACTGGGACGAGCTTGGCATCTGGCGCGTGATGGAGCTCAAGAAGTCGCTGTATCGTCTGGCCGACGACGATCCGGAGCTGCGTCCCTGGGACGAACGGCTGGCGGAGCTCACCAGCGATGGCGACGACATCGATGAGATGCTCGCCGAGATCGAGGCGCGCGTCACCGAACAGGAGAACGCGCGCGAGCGCGGGCAGCTCGAACTGTTCGGCGCGCTGCTCACCGATCTGGCCGAGCGCTCGCTGCCGGAGCCGGTGGAGCACCGCGTACAACTGAGCGATGGCCGGGAGTTCAGCGGTTCGTGGGAGCGCATCGTGCGCGCCATGCGCGACGCGAACACGAACATGGCGGGACGCTCCCTTCAGGAGTTCATGGCGAACGAGGCGCGCCGGGGGTTTTCGCTCACGGGCGTCAAGATTCCGGCGGGTGATGCGGAATCGTTCCTCCGCGGCAGCGAGAGCGCAGGGCTTCTGACCATCGTGCGGTGACTGCACCGAACCAGCGTACCGCGCTGGCGTCGCTCGACGCGGTGCATCCGGTTCTGGCGCGACTCGATCTGTCGCGCCATCCCGAGGAAAACGCGGCCGATCTCATCGAAATCTGGAACGCTCTGGAGACCGCGCTGCGCGCGCTGCTGGGCGGGTCCACACTTGCGGGACAGGCACTCGTGCGCGAGCTGCGCCAGCACGAGATGCTGTCGCTGGAGCAGGGGCACGCGCTGCTGGAGTCTCTGGCGGTGCACGATCGTGTTCAGCGTACGGACTACCAGCCCGTGGAGGCGGATCTCTCCGAGATGCGGGCTGGATTCGAGGCGCTCGATCAGGTCGTGCGCGCGCCGCTGCCCGCCCCGGAACTCGTGAAGGCAGCGGAAGTGGGCCGCGGTGCGCCGGCGGACGCCGGTGCCGCGGGCGGTCCGGGCAGCGGATCAACGAGTGCACGGGCGTCTACGCCCGGTGCGTCCACTACGGCATCCGGAATGCCCGAATCGCCCTTCGCGCCGCCACGATCAGGAATTCCGCGTGCGCTCATCGTGCTCGGCGTCATTCTCCTCATTGTGATCGCCGGCGGCTATTTCTACTACGCGAACCAGTCGGGCGTCCCGCGCGAGATCCGGAAGGCGGAAGCGGCGTACGCCGCCGGGAATCGTGATCAGGCGCGGGCGGGGTTCGAGCAGGCGGCGAAGGATTATCCGGCACTGGCCGAGCCGCACATCTACCTGTCGCGTCTCGCGCGTGACCAGGGAGATCTCGCCGTGGCCGGTTCGGAAATCGCGACTGCCGTGAAGCTCGAGCCACAAAATGCGATCGCGAATCGTGAGCTGGGCGCGTTCTTTCTCGCACGCGGCAGCCGGTTCGTCACGCAGGGGCGCCAGGATCTCGCCACGCCCGACTTCGAGGGCGCGCGGCGCGCCTACGTGCGCGCCGTGCAGCTCGATACGACCGATCTCTCCGCACAGGGTTATCTGGGCTGTGCCCTCGTGAAGCTCGGCCGCGCACAGGACGCGACCGCCTTCTTCGCGCGTGCCGGCCAGGGCGCCTGGTCCGCGTGCGCGACGGAGACGCCGACCACCAGCACACCCGCGGCAGGAGCGCCGCCGCCGAAGTCGTGAATCGCCCGGCGCCGAAGCAGTGACCCGTCTGCCGCCGAAGCAGTGAGCCGCCCACCGCTGCTCCTGCCGGTCTCGGTCCGACGGCATACGCTGCCCAATGGACTCACGCTGCTCGTCCGTCGCGATAGCTCCGCGCCCGTCGTCGCGATCGTGACGTACGTGAAGGCCGGCTATTTCGATGAGACGGATGATGTCGCCGGCATCGCGCACGTCCTGGAGCACATGTACTTCAAGGGGACCGCGCGGCGCGGCGTCGGCGAGATCGCGCGGGAAACGAAAGGCGCGGGCGGCTATCTCAACGCCGGCACGATTTACGATCACACCAGCTACTACACCGTTCTGCCGTCGAGCGGGTTCCTGAGAGGGCTCGACATCCAGGCCGACGCGTACGCGCACTCCACGGTGAACGCGGAGGAGCTGAGCCGCGAGCTGGAGGTGATCATCCAGGAGGCGAAGCGGAAGGAGGACAATCCCGCCGCCGTCACGGTCGAGACGTTGTACGAGCTCCTGCACGACCGGCATCGCATGCGTCGTTGGCGCATCGGGCGCGAGGACGCCCTGCGGCATCTCACGCGCGATCAGCTCCTGGCGTTCTACCGCGGACGCTACCGCCCCGCGGACACGATCCTCGTGATCGTTGGGGATGTGGATCCGGACGACGTGGAACGGCATGTCGAACGCCTGTACGGTCCGCTCGCCAGCGCGCCGGTGGTGCGCGAGCCGGGGCCGCGCGAGCTGGAGCATCACGGTTTCCGCTACCGCGAGCTGCGCGGCGACGTCGCGCAGACGCAACTGGCCTTTGGCTGGCGCACGCCGGGCACGCTGCACGCGGACACGCCCGCGCTGGAGATGGCGTCGCTCGTGCTCGGCGCGGGGCGCGCGTCGCGACTCTACCGCGCGGTGCGCGAGCGCCGCCTGGCCGCCTCGGTGAGCGCATCCGACTACACGCCCACGGAGCTCGGCGTGTTCGTCGTGCGCACGGAAGGGCCAATCGGGCAGGGTCGTGCGGCCGCGCGGGCGGCGTGGGAGCAGTTCCGTCAGATTCGCGAGAGCAGCGTCACCGACGAGGAGCTTCGGCGCGCACGCCGTCTCACCGAGGCACGCTGGATCCGGCAGTTGGAATCCATGGAAGGGCAGGCGAACTACCTGGCCGAGTGGGAGGCGCTGGGCGACTGGACGATGGGCGACGAGAGGCTCACACAGCTCCTGACAACGACGCCCGCACAGATTCAGGAGGTGGCCCTGCGCCACCTCGCACCGGACCAGAGCGCGCTCGTGAGCTATCTGCCACGCGACGCGGAATCGCTCGCGCCGGACGCCGAGCAGATGATGCAGCGACTCGACGAAGCGCCGCGTCCCGCCGCGCTCGCGCCCACGGCGGTGTGCGACGCGCCCGAGCCGGTGGAGTGGCCGCTCACCCCCACGCTCGAAACGGAGACGGCGCGGGTGCGCGTGTATCGCACCGCGCGCGGCGTGCCGATCCTGGTACGAAAATCGGGATCCGTTCCGATCGCGCACATTGGCGTGTACGCCCTCGGCGGCGCCTGCGACGAACCCGCGGAGCTCGGCGGGCTGACGACGCTGCTCACCCGTGTCGCGCTGAAGGGTACGGGCCGCCGCACGGCCGCGTGCATCGCGGAGGAAGCCGAGCTGCTGGGCGGCAGCATCGGCGCGGGCGCCGGAGGGGAAAGTTTCGGCTGGAGCATGACCGTGCCGTCGCGCCATCTGGCCAGCGCCCTCGAACTGCTCGCGGACGTCGCCCAGCACCCGGCCGTCCACGCCGACGCGCTCGACACCGAGCGCGCGCTCGCGCTGGCCTCCCTGGCGCAGCAGCGCGATGACATGTATCGCCATCCCATGCAACTGCTCCGGCAGGCCGCCTTTCCCGGGCATCCCTACGGCGCGAACGTACTGGGGCAGGACGCGTCGCTCGCGCGCATCCAGCCGGCCGACGTCTGCGAGTGGCAGCGTGCGCGCGTGATCGAGGGCGCGACGGCGCTCGTGATCGTGGGTGACGTGGATCCGGATGCCGCGGCGCGCGACGCCGCGCTGTACTTTGATGCGCTCGAGGCCGGAGCCGCGCCCGCGCTCGCATCGCCGAGCTGGCCGGCGGCGCCGGTGGAACGCGCGGAGGAGCGCGACAAGGCGCAGACGGCACTGGCGCTGGCATTTCCAGCGCCCGCACGCAGTGACGTCCAGCGCTTCGCGGTGGAAATGCTGGCGGGTGTGGCCAGCGGACTCGGCGGGCGATTCTTCGAGCAGCTTCGCGACAAACAGTCGCTCGCCTACACGGTGTCGGCG
>JBOHTE010000336.1:0-20826 GCA_050733555.1 Gemmatimonadaceae bacterium
ATCCGGACTTCTTCAAGGTGGGCGTGTCGGAGGCGGGCAACCACGACAACCGCGTGTACGAGGACGACTGGGGGGAGAAGTGGCAGGGGCTGCTCGTCACGAACGCCGACGGCAGCACGAACTACGATGCACAGGCCAATCAGCTCAAGGCGAAGAATCTGAAGGGGAAGCTGCTGCTGGCGCACGGCACCATGGACAACAACGTACCCCCCAACAACACACTGCTCGTGGTGAACGCCCTCATCGCTGCGAATAAGGACTTCGACCTCATCATGCTGCCGAACCGGACGCACGGCTTTGGCAACGAACCGTACATGGTGCGGCGCCGGTGGGACTACTTCGTACAGAATCTCCTGGGCGCCACGCCGCCACACGAATTCGAGTTGACTGCCGGGCGGAGTCGGGAATAACGGATGGCACGGACCGCGGGGACAAGCGGTCATTCCCCACGGCCGTGCACCGGGCTGTCGGGGGGCGCGTCACCCCGGCTTCGATGCTCGCTGGGTCCACCGGGGCGCGACAGATTGCGCGCGGAGTTGACGAGCGCCACGTGCGTGAAGGCCTGAGGGAAGTTCCCGACCAGGCGCTTCGCGCGCGGATCGTATTCCTCGGCGATGAGTCCGACATCGTTGCACAGGGCGATCAGGCGTTCGAACATCGCGCGCGCGTCATCATACCGGCCGAGCAGCGCAAGGTTGTCCACCATCCAGAACGAGCAGGGGAGAAACACGCCTTCACCGGGCGGAAGCCCATCCACGTTCGTCTCCGTTCGATAGCGCAGCACCAGGCCGTCCTCCATCAGGTCGCGCTCGATGGCTTCCACCGTGCCGCGCACGCGCGGGTCCGTGGGCGGAAGGAATCCCACCTGCGGAATCAGCAGCAGGCTCGCGTCGAGCGCCGTGGATCCATAGGACTGCACGAAGCAGTTCCGCTGGGCGTCGTATCCCTTCTCGAGGATCTCGTGGTGCACCCTGCGGCGCAGGTCGCGCCAGTGCTCGACCGGGCCCCGCAGACCGAACTGCTCCACACCCTTCACCGCGCGATCCAGCGCGACCCACACCATGATCTTGGAGTGCGTGAAGTGGCGGGGTTCGCCACGAATCTCCCAGATCCCGTGATCGGGCTGCTCCCACACGGTTTCCAGATGCTCCATGAGCTTGAGCTGGATCTCCCACGCGTGGGGTTCCGGCTGCGTTCCGCTGGCGCGCGCGAGGTGCAGCATGTCCATCACTTCCCCGTAGACGTCGAGCTGCAATTGCTTGCTCGCGGCGTTTCCCACCCTGGCGGGCGCCGCACCCTGATACCCGGGGAGCCACGTGAGCTCCCATTCATCCAGCCGGCGCTCTCCTTCAATCCCGTACACGATCTGCAGGTCATCGGGTCGTCCTGCCGCCGCGCGCACCAGCCACTTGCACCAGGCCACGGCCTCGTCCTGGAATCCCGTGACGAGCAGGGAATACAGCGTGAACGTGGCGTCACGCAGCCAGCAGTAGCGGTAATCCCAGTTACGCACGCCACCCAGTTGCTCCGGCAGCGATGTCGTGGGTGCAGCGACGATGCCGCCACTCGGACGGTACGTGAGCGCCTTGAGCGTGAGCAGTGATCGAACCACCTGGGGTCGCCAATCACCGATGTACGTGCAGCCATCCGACCAGTCGCGCCACCAGCGTTCGGTCGCCTCGATGGAGGATCGCGCGTCCACGGGCAGCGGCGCGTCCAGATGCGACGCGAAATGCGACAGCGAGAACGGAATCGCCTCGCCTTTCCGGATCGTGAATTCCGCGACCGTGGTGAACCCTTCGCCGTGTGTTTCCACGGGCGTATGGAGATCCATGGAATCGGGACCCGCCGTGGCGGTGAGCGTGCCATCCAGACGCCGTACCCAGGGGACCATCGCGCCGTAGTCGAAGCGGATCACCAGCTCCATGCGCATGCGCACCGCGCCGTCCAGCCCTTCCACGAGCCGTACGACATCGGATCGCCCCTTCCAGTGCGGCATGCAATCGGTGACGCGTACGGTCCCGTCGTCGGTGGTGAGTTCGGTCTCGAGGATCATGGTGCCGTCACGATAGGCGCGCCGCAGGCTGCGGATCGGCGTGGCTGGAGCGAGCAGCCAGCGACCATGTTCCGGCGTACCGAGCAGCGCCGCAAAGCATGCCGGCGCATCGAAGCGGGGAAAGCAGAGCCAGTCGATCGACCCATCGATGCCCACGAGGGCTGCCGTGCGGGTGTTCCCAATGAGTGCGTACTGTTCGAGGTTCAACGGCACGTGGCTGCTCTCAGCATCGCGTTGCTCCCGTGAGTGTGATGCGATGGGACACGAGCATGAGCGGGTGCTCGGCTTCATCCCCGATCCGGATTGCTGTCTCGAGCGCGGCGCGCCCCGCCCTCACTCCGTCATCATCACGTGCAAATATCGTGGCGAGGGGTTCGCCGCGTTCGACCCAGTCTCCCGGCTTCACCCGAATCACGAAACCAACGGTCGGGTCTACGATGTCATTCAGCCGGCGACGGCCCCCACCCAACGCGAGCACGCCCTCGCCGATGGCGCGCGGCTCGACGGCGGCGATGAAGCCACGCTGTGGCGCCTCGTAGAGCTCGCACGCTCTCGCCTGCGGCAACAGTGCCGGATCGTCCACCACGGCCGGATCACCGCCCTGGCTCTCGATGATCTGCTGAAACCGGTGCGCCGCGCTGCCCTTGGAGATGGCAACTTCCATCAGACGCCGCGCCTCGCTCGCGCTGCCGGCCACGTCACCCAGTACCAGCATCTCGGCTCCCAGCGCGTAGGTCACCTCCATGAGGTCGGGCGGGCCCTCGCCACGGAGCGCGTGGATCGCCTCCTCCGCTTCGAGTGCGTTGCCGCAGGCGTTGCCGAGCGGGCGGTCCATCGCGGTGATGAGCGCAACGACCTCGCATCCATGATCCTCGCCCAGGGCCGTCATGATGTGCGCGAGCTGCAGCGCCCGTTCCGTCTCGGGGAGGAGCGAGCCCGACCCGCGCTTGATGTCGAGCACCAGCCCGGTGAGTCCTTCCGCGAGCTTCCTGCTCATGATGCTCGCCGCAATGAGCGGCACGGATTCGACGGTGGCGGTCGCATCGCGCAACGCGTACATGCGGCGGTCCGCGGGCGCGATGTCGTCCGTCTGCCCGAACAGCGCGCACCCGATGCGCTGGATCTGGGCGCGAATCTGCGCCAGGGAGAGATCGGTGCGCATGCCGGGAATAGCCTCGAGCTTGTCGAGCGTGCCGCCCGTGCGACCGAGTCCGCGGCCGGACATCATTGGAACCGCCACGCCAAGCGACGCGACGAGGGGCGCGAGCACGAGCGAGACCTTGTCGCCCACCCCACCGGAGGAATGCTTGCCCACACGCGCGACGTCGAGGTGCGACAGGTCCAGCGTGGCGCCGCTCGAGAGCATTGCCTCGGTCAACCACGCGATTTCCTCACGATCCATCCCGCGCAGATAGACCGCCATGAGCAGCGCGGCCATCTGGCAATCGGGCACATCGCCGGAAACGAAGTCGCGGATGAACGCCTTCCATTCATCCGCACCAATTCGTCCACCGTCACGTTTTCGCTCGATGAGTTGGTGCGCGAGCATTGACCGGGTTGTGGGGTACTTCTAGCTTATCGTCGGCGTTCCGGTTGTCTCGAGTGGGCACACCGTGGCGTGCTTCCGGCTGTGATTCCAATGTCGGAGATTCCATGCGTGTCCGCCACCTCGTTGTCGCGGTTACCGTCCTCGCCTGCACGCCGGTGCTCAGTGCGCAGAGTGCGGCGGAGCAGATCGCACTGGGCGACCAGGCGACGACGGCGATGGACGCGGTGCAGGCCTACGCGCATTTCAGGGACGCCATCGCGGCGGACTCGAACAATTACGACGCACTCTGGAAGGCCTCCCGCGAAGCCGTGGATCTGGGCGAGTTCGAGCCCGACAAGGCCCGGCAGAAGGAGTACTTTGCCGAGGGCGAGCAGTACGCGCGGCGCGCGGTGCAGATCAGGCCTGACGATGCGGAGGGACATTTCACGCTCGCGCGCGCCCTGGGGCGCGTGGCGCTGACGCTCGGAAAGAAGGACCGGGTGAAGGATGGGAAAGAGGTGCGGACCCAGGCGCTGGAAGCGCTCAAGTACGACTCGCTGCACGCCGGGGCGCTGCACGTGCTGGGGCGCTGGAACGCCGAGATCATGCGATTAAGCGGTTTCTCACGCTTCTTCGCGAAGACGTTCCTGGGTGGTGACATTTTTGGAAAGGCGAGCTGGGACTCCGCCGCGTACTACATGGCAAAATCCGTACAGCTCGAGCCCAACCGGCTGGTGCATCACCTGGATTATGCCGAGGTGCTGTACGATCGAAACAAGGGAGATGACCGCCAGAAGGCCCGCGAACAGCTGGAACTCGTCATCAACGGCCAGGCGACCGAGTACAATGACAAGAACTACAAGAAGGAAGCGGAGGGATTGGTAGCTGGTGGCTGGTAGCTGGTTTAAAGACAGTAGGCGGTGGCTGGTTGCTGGAGGGGAGTGGGAAGTCCAGCTACCAGCTACCAGCTACCAGCTATCAGCTACCACTTACCGCCACCGATCAGCTACATCCTCCAGCCTCCAGCGGCCGCGGGCGACGCCACGGCGTACCTTGCGGCGGTTGCGACGGGTAGCCGAGCGAAGGTCACCGCGCATTCCACCAACACGATCACCCACATCACGACTCATACGCCGCGCGCGCGATCCGAGAAACTCGCGTGTCGCGGCGCCACTCTGCGGCGCCAGCAGCAGGGCCAGCCCGGCGCCAATTAACAGACCCACGGTGAGACCGATCCCGAACACGCCAGCATCGCGACTCATGGGCTGCCTCACCACGTCGTGGCTGGCGTCCTCCATATCGAGCTCATCAGCAAGTTCATCGGTCGCGTTGTCGTCTCGATGCTCGGATTCACGAGTTTCGTCATCGTCGTGATGGGACCTTGTATCAGTGTGACGTGGCATGGTTGCTCCCTCCTGCGGTATAGGATGAACCGGCTTCCGCCGTTGGTAAGAATCTTGCGTTTCCTTTGACACCATGAGCATGAATCAGTCCCGCACTCCCGGCAGCGGGATCAACTCGGCCGAGACCCGCATGACCTCAATCGGCAAGACCGTGCTGCTCGTGGAAGATAACGAAGACAACCGCATCGTTTATTCCACTATTCTGCAGCACTTCGGCTATCACGTCATGGAAGCGCTCAATGGCGAGGATGGCATCGCGAAGGCCCGGGCAGCGAAGCCGGATCTCATTCTCATGGACATCTCCATCCCGGTGATCGATGGATGGGAGGCCACGCAGGTGCTCAAGCATGATCCGGAGACGCGTGGCATCCCGATCATCGCGCTCACGGCGCATGCCCTGGCGGCCGATCGCGAGCGTGCCATGGAGGCGGGGTGTGACAGCTATCTCGCCAAGCCGTGCGAGCCCAAAGCCGTGGTCAGCGAGGTCGAGCGCTTCATCGGCAAGAGCGTCGCGCGCTGAGCATTCGGTGACGTTTCCACCCCGGGAACGTCTGAGATTAGAGGGACTGCACGGGAAGCCCCCGTGGGCCTTTTCTCACACGAATGCCCGGGAGTGCGATGATTACCACGATTGCGGCATCCTCCTCGACGGATGAGAGCCTGGGAGCGCCGGATGAGGCCGCCCGGCTGCGCGAGCGCATCGCGCAGCTCGAGCGGGAACGCGGACATCTGGTTGCCGTCATTGACATTCTCACGGAAGCGTCTGCCTCACCCCACGTCAACGAGATCCTGCAGGTGATCGCGCGCAAGCTCGGACAGGCTTTCGGGCTCGACCGCTGCTCCATCTGCCTGCTCGGTGCGCAGCGCGACGTGCGTCTCATGGCGACGTACACCGACCCATCGCTTCGCAATCTCATCATCGATCTCGATCGCTATCCTGAACTGCGCCGCGCGTTCGACAGCGGTGAGACGGTGTTCATCCCGGATGCGAGCGAGGAGCCGATGTTCCAGGGCTCTGATCTCGCCGACGTGCTGCGCAACATCAAGTCCATTGTCGTCGTGCCGATCAGCTGGCGCGGCACGGTGATCGGCGCGATTTTCCTGCGCACCGACCGGGGGGCCGCCCCGTTTTCCGAAGCGGATGTCCGCTTCTGTCAGGTCGTGGCGTCACTCACCGCGAACACGCTGCGCAACGCGCACCAGTTCGAGTCGCTGCTGCGGGGCCAGCAGGAATCGCAGCTCGAGGAGCGCCGGGATGAGATCCAGCGCATCGCCCTCGTGGCCTTCATGCGCCGCCTGCTCGACCGGTACACGAACGCCGATGATCACATGTGGGCGGAAACGCTGCTGCCGGACTCCGCGGACGAGGAGTTGGACCGGCTCGTGTCCGTCGTGATGGAAGTGGTTGGATCGGAGGCCGAGCGAGGGTAGGAATCGGCTGGGGAATGCGCCCGAAGCGCCCATTCCCGGCTGGCCATTCTCCCGGCTCCGGCCCGTTCACGGCACCCCATCGGGCAGATTATCTTGTTGCCTCATGCCCGAGGCCTCTCCTGCGCTTGCGCGCCGTGCCGCGGAGCTGCGGCGTCAGCTTGAGCGCGCGAACTACCACTATTACGTACTCGATGCGCCGGAGCTTTCCGACCTCGAGTTCGACCGGCTCTTTCGCGAGCTGGCGGAGCTCGAACAGCGCCATCCGGAGCTGCAGACGCCGGACTCGCCGACCCATCGCATTGGCGCGCCGCCGCAGAGTCAACTCCCCAAGCACGAGCATCTCGTGCCCATGCTGTCGCTGGCCAATGCGTTCAGCGACGAGGAGCTGCACGAGTGGGAAGCCCGCATCGAACGACTCTCGGGTGATGTGGGGCGCCAGGGCTACACCGCGGAGCTCAAGATCGATGGCGCGGCGGTGAGCCTGACGTACAAGCACGGCATCCTGGTGGGTGGCGCGACGCGCGGCAACGGACGAATCGGCGAGGATGTGACACCCAATCTGCGGACCGTGCGGGACATTCCCCTGCGGCTCGACACCGCGAATCCACCAGAGCACGTGGAGATCCGCGGCGAGTGCTACTTCCCGTTCGACCGCTTCGAGGCGCTGAATGCGGAGCGCATCGCGCGTGGCGAGCCGGTGTTCGCCAACCCGCGGAACGCAGCGGCCGGCTCCCTGCGTCAGCTCGATCCCTCCATCACGGCCAGGCGCCCGCTCCGGTTCTTCGGATTCGCGGCCGGCGTACCCACGGGGAACACACTTCCCTTCGGGACGCAGTGGGATCTCCTCGAGACGCTCAAAGCGTGGGGCGTTCCGGTCGAGTCGCATCGGACGCGGTGCGCGTCGCTCGACGACGTCATTGTCTTCGTGGAGACCGTGGAGAAGCGGTTGCGCGCGGAGCTCAACTTCGGCATTGACGGCGTCGTCGTGAAGGTGCAGTCACTCGCGCTGCAGGATGAGCTGGGCGACATTGGCGGACGCGAGCCGCGCTGGGCGATCGCGCGAAAGTTCGCGCCCGACATCGCCATGACCCGGCTGCGCGCCATCGAGGTGAACGTCGGCCGTACCGGCGCGCTCAACCCGTACGCGGTGCTCGAGCCGGTGGAGATCGGCGGCGTCACGGTGGAGCTGGCGACGCTGCACAACGAGGATCTCATTCTCGGGAAGGACCTGCGGGTGGGCGACTGGGTGCAGGTGAAACGCGCGGGCGAAGTGATTCCGCAGGTCATTGGCCCGGTGCCGGAGCGGCGCGACGGCAGCGAGCGGGTCTGGCGCATGCCCGCGACCTGCCCTGTGTGCCATACCCCGGTGGAACGTGACGAAGAGGGCGTCGCCATTTACTGTCCGAACGTCGCGTGTCCCGGTCGCCAGCTCGAGGGCCTCGTGCACTTCGCGTCGCGCGGCGCCATGGACATCCGCGGGCTGTCCTATGCACGCATCCAGCAGCTTCTCGACGCGCGTCTGATCCACGACATGGCCGATATCTACACACTCACGGCTGAGCAGATCTCGGGGCTCGACCGGTTCGCCGACCGGAGCGCGGAGAATCTCATTGCGGCGATCCAGGCGTCCAGGCAGCAGCCACTCTCGCGCCTGATCAACGCGCTGGGCGTCCGCCACGTCGGCGATGGCGCGGCGCAGTTGCTGGCGCGTCACTTCGGGACGCTCGATGCACTTGCCGCCGCCACGGAGGAACAGATTCTCGAAATCCGCGGCGTGGGCGACGTCATTGCCCGATCCGTGACCAGTTACTTCGAGAATCCCTCCACGCACACGCTGCTGGGCAAACTGCGCACGGCCGGTGTCAACGAAGTGGAGCCACGGGCGCACGCCCGCGGCGGTAGCTTCGCGGGGATGACGGTCGTCATTACGGGGACACTGCCCACGCTGTCACGCAAGGAAGCCACGCAGCTCGTGGAATCCAATGGCGGTCACGTCACCAGCTCGGTATCCAGGTCCACCAGTTTCGTGGTGTGCGGCGATGTCGCGGGAAGTAAACTCGACAGGGCGCGAACGCTTGGCATCGAGACGATCGATGAAGCAGAGCTCTTGCGCCGTGTGGGACGTCAACCTTAGGTACACTCATGCCATCCTCACTCGACCTCGCCCAGCACGACCTCATGGCGGTGAGTCGCACGAGCCTTGCCACACTGCGCTCGGCGCTCGTGCGCGACAACGGTCCACACGCTGCCGCCGCGCTCCAGGAAGCCGGCTTTGCCGGTGGGGCAGCGGTCCTCGACGCCTTCCGCGCGTGGGTTCGCGCGCGCGGCGAGGGCGAAGCGGGTGACCTGGACCTCGCCGACTTCCAGCGCGAGGCGGCAGATTTCTTCCATGAGACCGGGTGGGGCAGCATCCAGATCGGGTCGCTGCACGACGCGGTTGCCGTCGTCGATTCGTCCGATTGGAATGAAGCGAATCCCGGCGAGCACCTCGAGCACCCCGGTTGTCACTACTCGACGGGCATGCTCGCCTATTTCTTCGGTCAGTTTGCCGATGGCGCGCTGGGCGCGCTCGAAGTCGAGTGCCGCTCCGCCGGTGCCGCGCGCTGTCGCTTCCTGCTCGGGAACACGGACGTGATGCAATACCTCTTCGCGGCGCTCGAGCGGGGCGAGGAATACGACGCGGCGGCGGGCAGGATGTAGCGTGCGAAGCGGGGTCGCGAACGGCTCGGGTACGTAGAGCACGCACCGGGTCGGACCTCCGCAGGTACTGGCCCGACCGGCTAGTGGCCGATGATCACCTCGCCGTCCCACGGCAATACAATCGTGTTATCCGTCTCCAGCGCCGCATAGTCCGGTTCGTATGGTCCGGTCCTGAACCCGACCGCCGTGCGAATATCGGCGGCGCCGCTGTTGACGATGGCCGCGACGGCCATGCGCATCGTCTCGCCGGAGTCGCACGTTTCGTCCACCAGCAGCACGCGCTTGCCGCGCACGTCCTGCGGAGCCGCGCCGAGGATCGCCGGCGTCTCACGCACGGCTTCAGCGCGATAGCGACGACTGACTATGATCGAGTGAAATTCGCGCTGCAACATGGCCGCGATCACGGCTCCCGGGATGACTCCGGCAGTCGCGATGCCGACCACCACATCCGGGTCATAGCTGCGGGCGACCTTGAGCGCGAGCGCCCGTGACAGCTCACCAAACAGCGGCCAGTCCACTTCGAATACGCCGCGACTGGTCTCATGGATCGAAGGGCGTGATGGCACGAGCTGCCTCCGGGGTGGCGCGCGCAGGCGTCCGCCGCGCGACGGTATACCGGCAAACTACCCTTCCGGCGCCAGCCGGGACAGCGCGGTTGCCGCACTGCGAAGCAATCGGTAACTTTGCCCTCTGCGAGGCCGAGCGGCGCTTGATGGCACTGCGTCACGTCGTCCATTTCTCTTCCGTTCTCGACACGATACGCGACCGCATGTCCTGGTGGAGCCGCCTGACCGGTGGCCGCGCGGCGAGCACACCAAAGCCGCAGCGCCTCGACTATCTCAGTGAAGCCCTGACGCTGGAGCGTCAGGGAGATTTCGACGCGGCCCTGACGTCGTATCGGCTCGCGCTGCGCGATCAACCCAATGACCAGCGCATCCTGCAGAACATGGCCATCGCGTTCTCCAAGACCGGGCGCCTCGATGATGCCATTCGCTGCTACCGCCGCGCGCTCGATATCGACCCCGCCCTGAGCGGCGCGCACTACGGACTCGCGTTCCTGCTGCTCAAGCGCGGCGACGCGCAGGGCGCGGAGCGGCATCTCACCGAGTTCCTGGCCCATGCACCGAAGAGTACGGAGGCCGAGCGCTGGGTGCAGCACGCCCGGCAGGTGCTCGAACAGATCAGGAACCACGTGGACGTCAATTCTCTCACGGATCCCGAGTAAGGCGTGGGCACCGTCCTCGCGATCGTCAGTCAGAAGGGCGGTGTCGGCAAGACGACCACCGCGGTGAACCTCGCGGCCGCGTTTGCGCGGCGCGGCCTCAAGACTCTTCTGGTGGATGTGGATCCGCAGGGCGCGGTGCGCTATGGCGTGGGGCTGCGCAACGATCACACGCGATTCGGCATTTCCGACTATGTCGCCGGCCGGAAGACGCTCCGGGACATCATCCTCCCCACCGCCCTCCCCTGGCTGCGCGTGATTCTCGCGGGAAGCGTGAGTACCGAATCGAGCCAGTCGGTGTATCAGCATCAGATCGAGGAGACGACGCGGCTTCCGGATCTGCTGGCGCTGGCGCGCGAGCGGACACACATCACGGTGGTGGATGCACCGCCCGGGCTTGGCCCGGTGGTGCGGCGGGTACTTCAGGGAAGCCAGCACGTCGTGGTGCCGCTGCAGTGCGAGCCGCTCGCGCTGCAGACCACGCCGCAGATTCTGCGCGGGATTCAGGACATGGTGGCTGAGAACGACGATCTGACGCTCGACGGCCTGTTGCTCACGATGGCCGACCCCCAGAACGATTCCTGCGGCCGCGTGGTGGACTACATTCGCCGCAATCTGCCACGCAGCATGCTGCTCGATGTCGTGGTGCCCCGGTCGCTCGCCGCCACGGAATCGTTCGCGGCGGGACAGCCGCTCGTGCTGCGCTCGCCGGCCGATCCCGCGGCGCAGGCCTACGTGAATCTGGCGGCAATTCTGGTACAGCGGTTCGAGTGATGCGCCGCGCGTGCTCTCGCGTGATCATGGCCGCGACGCTGGTCACGGTCGCCACTCTCGCCTGCAGCGAGGTCGGCACGGATCCCTCGATTCCCGTCGCCATCCAGCTCTCGCCCTCGCCACTCCCGTCCATCGTGGTGGGAGATTCCATGCGGGACAGCACGGGCGCCGCGGTTGCGCTGCAGGCCACGGTGTTCAATTTCCGGAACGAAGTCATTCCCGGCGCGCCCATCCGTTTCCTCGCGATCGACAGCGCCAAACGATTCAGCGTGGATTCCACGACCGGATTCGTCGCGGCCAACGACACGGGACAGGCCACCGTCTTCGCGACGTCGCTTACACTGCAGTCAGCGCCCATCACGCTCATCTCCGTCGTCCGCCCCGGTGCGATGCTCGCGCTGGACAGTCTGCGCGATTCGCTCCACTACGCGTTCACGGGACGCGACACGCTGCGCACATTCCAGGTGCGGGTCGTCCAGATTTCCGGCACCGACACCATTCCCGTGCCCAGTTACCTGGTGCACTACGCATTCGCGTATCCCGCCGGCCTGGACAATACCGATTCCACGGCCGTGCAACTGGTGGACGACACCAAGCGGCCGTCGCTGGCGGACACCACCGACGCCACCGGCACGGCGAACCGATCGCTCCGAATCACGCCGGACACCAAGGCATTTGCCGACTCCGTGGTCGTCCAGGTCACTGTCGCCGAACCGAATGGCGCCGCGGTGCCGGGGAGTCCCATCCGCTACGTACTGCGCGTTCTCATCGAATAGCGGGCGCGTGCTGCACCGTTGGAGGAGGTGATGGCCAGTATCGCTGAACGCACCACTGCCAGGCGCGACGACGTGCCCCGCGCACCGGCCACGCTCACGCAGCTCTTCTTCGGTGCCGTGGAGCGGCATGACCGTCCCGACGCGCTGCAGGTGAAGCGTGATGGACGCTATCAGCCGCTCTCGCACCGCTGGCTCGCCGAGCGTGTCCGTCATGCGGCGCTGGGCCTCGACGCGCTGGGCATCGCCCGCGGCTCCCGCATTGGCATTCTCTCCGAGAATCGCCCGGAGTGGGCCATCGGCGACTACGCGTGCCTCACCGGTGGTTTCATTGACGTGCCGCTCTATCCCACGCTGCCAGCATCCCGCATGGAGTACATTCTGCGGGATTCGGGTGCGGTCGCGATCTTCGTCTCCGACGAAGCGCAGGCCGGGAAGATCGCATCCATTCGAGCGGAGCTGCCCGAACTGAACTGGATCATTGGCTTCGAGGACGCGCCAATGGTCGGTGTGGATCTGACGCTGGCGGCGCTCGAAGCGAAGGGCGCAGCCACGGAGAATCCCGATGGGGTCGCGCGCTACCGTGCCGCGGCGCTGCGCACGATGCCCGACGACCTCGCGACGATCATCTACACGTCAGGCACCACGGGCGAGCCCAAGGGCGTGATGCTCAGTCACGGCAACATCGCGTCGAACGTGGCCGCGGTGATGTCCATCATCCCATTCGGCGCCGGCGACGTGTCGCTCAGCTTTCTGCCGCTCTCGCACATCCTGGAGCGCATGTTCGATTTCCTGATGTTCTGTACGGGCGTGTCCATCGCCTATGCGGAGTCCATGGACACGATCGTGGAGAACATCGGCGAGGTGCGGCCCACGTTCGTCGTCTCGGTGCCTCGCATTTACGAGAAGATCCATGCGGCCGTACTGGAGAAGGCGATGTCGGGAGGGGCCGTCACGCGCCGGACCTTCCAGTGGGCGCGCGACGTCGGTGCGCGATGGGCGGACGTGCGTCTGCGTGGTGGAACGCCGGGTGCGCTGCTGGCCGTGCAGTACGCGCTCGCGCAGCGGCTCGTGTTTTCGAAGCTCAAGGCACGCGTCGGCGGCCGCATCCGGTACTTCGTCTCCGGCGGGGCACCGCTCGCGGTGGAGATCAACACGTTCTTCTACGCCGCCGGACTCCAGATTCTGGAGGGCTACGGACTCACGGAGTCGTCGCCCGTCATTGCCGTGAACTCGCCGGACCAGTTCCGACTGGGCACCGTGGGACGCCCCATTGCCGGCGTGGAGGTGAAGATCGCGCCGGATGGCGAAATTCTCGCGCGTGGCCCCAACATCATGAAGGGCTACTTCAACCGGCCCGACGAGACGCGCGCCGCCGTCGATCCCGACGGCTGGCTGCACACCGGCGACATTGGCACGCTGCAGGACGGCTTCCTCAGCATCACCGATCGCAAGAAGGATCTGCTCATCACGGCGGGTGGAAAGAACATCGCTCCACAACCCATCGAGAACCAGATCAAGCAAAGCAAATTCGTCGCGGAGGCGGTGCTCATCGGTGACCGACGCCGGTATCCGGTGGTGCTCGTGGTACCCGACTTCCAGCAACTCGAGGTGTGGGCTGCCGCCGAGCACATCGTCTATTCCACCCGGCACGAGCTGCTCGAACAGCCCGCCGTGCGCACGAAAATGGAGAAGGAGGTGCTGGCGGGACTCTCGGGGCTGGCCAAGTTCGAGACGCCGCAGAAGGTGGGGCTGCTGGACCGTCCGTTCTCGATCGAAGGCGGCGAACTCACGCCGACGCTCAAGGTGCGCCGTCAGGTGGTCAATGCGCGATACGAGCCGCTCATTGCATCGCTCTACGCCGAGTAGCGCGCTACGCGTCGCGGCGCGAAAGGGGCACCGTCGTGACGTGCGTACGTGCGGCCAGCCAGCACTGTTCGTCGCGGGCCAGCTCCTCCACTCCCGGCGGACGTGTTGACTCGACGGGAGCGAGCAGCCGTCCGTTCGGCTGAAGCGCCGCGGCCGCAGCGGCAAGATAGTCCGCGCTCGAGTGCGCGGCATCCAGCGCCACGCCGCGTACCGTGAACGGCCGCAGTGGGAGATGGCCCGCGGTGAGCATCAGCGATACGCCCTCACCGCTCTCGATGTCCGACGGCGCATCCAGACCGAGTACGTGGACGTGCTCCGTCAGCTCACCCAGGGCATGCGCCGCTGTCGCCCAGCGTCCCGCGAGGATGATCACGCCGCCCGGCGTCGTGAGATCGAGCAGGGCGGCCACGCGCAGCGCGAGATCGTGCCCATTCTCTGCGGGCGCGGGCGTGATGCCGCGCCGGCCGTCGCGAAAGTCCGCCACGCCGTATGCAATGGCATAGCGCGCATCACAGACCGGACAGCCCAGCTCGCCGCTCACGATGTCGCGCTGTTCCATGCGGTACGCCGACGCGACCAGCCAGGTAGCCTCGTGCGGGCGCACACAGCGCAGTGCACCCACGAGCTCGAGATACACGATGCCGTTACGCCCGGGAGAGCCGCAGCTCGTCCACGTTGACTGCAGGCGGTTGGCTCACGGCGTACAGCACCGCGGCCGCGACGGCGTCAGCGTCCAGCATGGCCTCGCGCGGCGGGAAGCGGCCGGTGCCGGCCCGGTCGATGCCATCCCAGATGCTGGTATTGGTGGAGGCCGGCGACACGAGCGTTACGCGTACGCCGCTGCCGCGCAACTCGGTGCGCAGCACCTCGTGCAGCGCCCGCGCGCCGAACTTGCTCGCCGAGTAGGCGGCGTTCCCGGCCATCGCGATCCGGTCGGCCACCGATCCAATCGTGACGATATGCCCGCTGCCCCGTGCGCGCATCCCCGGGAGCACGGCGTGCACCATGAGAAACGATGACAGCAGATTCACGCGAAGGGTGTTCGCGAACTCCTCCGGCGTCACGTCCTCGATCGGCATGGGGTGGAAGAGCCCTGCGTTGTTGATCAGGATGGCCGGCGCGCCACCGAAGGCCCGCGTGATCACGCCCGCTGCCCGCGCCACCGCGTCAGCGTCGGAGACGTCGCAGGGGATGGGCATGGCGGCGGGGCCGATCTCACTCGCCCGCGCCGCGAGCGCCTCGCCACCTCGCGCCAGCATGGCAACGCGCGTGCCGTTGCCCGCGAGCGAGCGCGTAATGGCCAGCCCGATGCCACGGGACGCGCCGGTCACGACGGCCGTCCGCCCGGTGGGCGACCCGTTCACAGCGCCGACTGATTACGGCTGTGCGCGAGCGCCAGGAACTCCTCGCGCGTGCGCGCGTCGTTCCGGAAAATGCCCGTGACGGCCGACGTCACCGTCTGCGAATTCTGCTTCTGCACACCGCGCATCATCATGCACAGATGATACGCCTCGATCACGACGCCCACGCCGCGCGGCGCGAGAACATTCTGGATCGCCTCGGCGATCTGCTCGGTGAGTCGCTCCTGCACCTGCAGGCGGCGCGCAAACACCTCGACAATGCGCGGGAGCTTGGAGAGTCCCACGATCTTGTTGTCCGGGATGTACGCGATGTGCGCCTTGCCGAAGAAGGGAAGCATGTGATGTTCGCACAGCGAATACAGCTCGATGTCGCGCACCATGACCATGCTCGTGTGCTCTTCCTCGAAGACGGCATCGCCAACGACGTCCTCCACGCGCTGGTCGTAGCCGCGCGTGAGCCAGGAGAGCGATGCCGCCACGCGTTGCGGCGTCCTGAGCAGGCCCTCGCGCTCGGGGTTCTCGCCGATCAATTCGAGAATGGCGCGCACGTGCGCCTCGAATTCCGGCGCGGAGGCCGGCGGCTCTTCCCCGTCGAGCAGTCGCTCGAGTCGCGCGATCGGTGGCGCGCCTGGCGCGTGCAGGTGATCGTGTGAGTCCGGCATGCTGGGTTCCTCGATCACGGAACGCGGCGCGGCTGGCTCGCGTTCCATCCGGAACGGCTTGAGCCGGTCGCGCCGCCGCTCTATGTTTGCGCGTGTCCCCTGCCCCGCAGTCGGGGCATTTCTCTTAATAGGGACGCGCACCATTGAAAGTCAAGTTCGCACTGGGAGGCATGGCGAGCGCCGCCGCATCCGCATGGTCCGCGGTGTGGACATTCCCCGCCATGCTCTTCAGCGCGTTCCTGATCACGTGGGGCGCCGAAGCAGCGCAGTTCCTCATCGCGCAGGGACTCGCACTCGCCATTCTCGCCTGGATCCAGACGCTGCCCGAGTTCGCGGTGGAAGCCGTGATCGCGTGGGCCGCAGGCGGTGATACCGCGCGCTGCTTCGTCTCGCTGCCACCCCCGGGATGTCACTCGCACCTGGCCATCGCGAATTTCACGGGGGCCGTGCGGCTGCTGATCGGGCTGGGCTGGCCCATGATCTACTTCGTGGCCGCCTACTTCCGGCGGAGGTCGGGACGCGCCTTCGCGCCCATTGTGCTCGACGACGAGCATGCCGTCGAGGTGCTCGCCACGGTGCCCCCGGTCCTCTACTTCCTGTGGATCTGGTACAAGCGGTCCATCGGTCCGCTGGATGCCGTGGTACTCGTGGCGTTGTACGTCGCGTATCTGACCATGCTCTGGCGCTTCCCCGCGCATGGTGAGGAGTCGCTGGCTGATGCGCCGCGCGTGGCGCGATGGGCGTATACGCGGCCCGGCCGATGGCGCGTTGCCGCCATCGCGGCGCTGTTCGTTGGCGGGGGCGTGCTGATCTACGTCACCGCCGAACCGTTCCTCGCTTCCATGCTCGCCGTGGCCACGTCGTTCGGCGTCAGCCAGTTTGTGTTCGTGCAGTGGGTGGCACCGTTCGTCAGCGAATTTCCGGAAAAGGTGTCCGCGTTCCACTGGGCGAGCCGGGTGAGCACGGCTCCCACAGCGCTGATGAATCTGCTCTCGAGCAACGTGAATCAGTGGACCGTGCTCGCGGCCATGATTCCAATCGTATTCAGCGCAGCGCGCGGCATGCCCGCGTCGCTCCCGTTCGACGGCGTGCAGCGCCTCGAAATCCTGCTCACCGTGATGCAGAGTCTGGTGGCGGTGCTGGTGCTCGTCCGCATGCGGTTCGACTGGTGGAACGCCTCACTGCTCTTTGGCCTGTGGCTGGCCCAGTTCATCGAGGCCCACTGGCGCGAGCAGATCACCTGGATATACGGTATATGGGCGGTGGTGCTGGTACTTTCCTGGATCTGGGCACCGCCCAGTGCGCCGCGCATCTTCTGGCGGCTCGTGCGTGAGCGGGTCCGGCCGGCAGTTCCGCGCCAGCCGTGAAGGCAGGACGAACCGCGCCGGGAGAGGGGGTGTGCAGACCCGGGACCGGTGCAAGAAAAACCGAACCCCGCCCTCGGGGGGCGGGGTTCGGAGAGTAGGAACGAAGAGTATTCTTGAAGCCCCGTCGAATGACTGAGGTTCTCACCACAACTCTTCGCCTTCCCCGCACCGGGGCATGACGTCGGTGATGGATTGTCGAACCCACCCGAGAGACTTGTTGGCTCAAAAATGTGAGCTCTTCGTTCCGTGCTGTCGGGCAATGTAGTGTTCTACTACGAGCGAGTCAATCACGAATGACCGAAACCCCTTCATCGAAATTCTGGTACGCGGCGGCGTATCCGATCGCCTTCGCCATGCTCGTCCTCTGGGCCATCGTCACCTTTGCGCTGGGCGGTCCGGGGTGGATTCACGCGCTCCTCTCCATTGGTGTCTTCATCCTCATCTGGCGTGTGACGGCCGGTGGTACGGAGAGTGCATGGCGGAAGTACGTGAGCCAGCGCGCGCAGCGCAAATAGCCGGCGTCGATTCCGCTAGGCGCGCAACAGCACGAGGGTGACAATACCCCACGCCATGGTGAGCATGGTGATGGGGACGCCGGTGCGCAGGAAGTCGCCGAAACGTATGGTGACGTCGCGTGAGGTGGCCCGCTCGGCAACAATGAGATTGGCCATGGAGCCGAGGACGGTGAGGTTGCCCGCGAACGTTGCGCTCATCGCCATCACGAGCCAGATCAGCTTCGGGTTGGGCAGGTGGGGAACCACCGGGCGCCAGAGCATTACGGCCGGCACGTTCGACACCAGATTCGACAGGACGGTCATCGCGGCGCTCACGGTCACGGCATCATGCCACGGATAACCGCGGAGACCACCGGCGGCACGTGAGGTGAGGTCCAGAAAAATCGGCAGATCCTGGACGCCGCGCATCAACACGAACAGCGCCGCGAAGAAGAGCAGCAGCGACCATTCCACACGCGCGAACGCCTGCGCCGCATCGCGCCCGCTTATCGCGATCATCGCCGTGCCGGCGGTGATCGCCACGAGTGGAAGCGAGAGCCCGGCGAGCCAGCAGCCGAGCGCCGCGGCAGAGAGGATGAGGGCCTTGATGACCAGTGCGCGGTCGAGTGGAGTGTCCACCGGCAGCACGGTGCCGGCTGCCGCCGGTCGCAGATCTTTCCGGTACGCGAACGCGAGCACGGCGTACACGATCACCAGGCCGCCGGCCGCGGGGAGCACGAGCGCGCCGAAGAAGCTGGCGTACCCGAGATGACTCGAAATACCGATCAGCATGTTCTGCGGATTGCCGGTGATCGTCGCCGCGCTCCCGACGTTGGCGGCGAACGCGATGCCAAGTAGAAAAGGGAGTGGACGCAATCGCAACGCACGCAGCGCGGGGATGAGCAGCGGCGTGAAGACGAGGCAGATCGTATCGTTGAGGAAGAGCGCGGAGAGCAGCCCGCTGGTCGCCACGATCGCGGCGAGCAGGACGCGCGGTGATCGCGTGCGACCGACGATGCGCGCCGCGGCCCAATCGAAAAAGCCGCCCAGCTCCAGGTAGCCGGTGAGCAGCAGCACGCCCAGGAGAAAGACAATGACGTCGGGGTCAATGGCCGCGTAGGCATCATGCACCGGCAGGCGGCCAACCACGACCATGGCCACCGCGCCGAGCAACGACGCCGCCGGCCGGTTGAGGCGTATGCCAGGCAGTTGCTGCACGGCAATGAGCCCGTAGGTGGCCACGAAGATCGCGAGTCGAACCGTGTTCACGGGGCAGGATCCAGGTGAGGCAGACGGAAACTTACAGCAGTGCGGCCGCGGCGCAGCCGGTGACTGCGCCGGCCATGCAGCCGGAAGCACGGCAGGAGGCGCCGCGGGCCCCCGTGCTGGTCACGGGCGCGAGCGGCTTCGTCGGCATGCATGTGTGCCACGAGCTATGCCGCCGAGGATGGAGCGTGCGGGCGCTGGCACATTCTCCAGGCAAGGCGGCGCAACGACTGGCGGGACTGTCGCTCGAGATCGTGGTTGGCGACCTCCGTGATGCCTCGGTGGTGCACCGCGCCGTTGGTGGCATGGGCACCGTCGTGCACCTCGCCGCCATCGCGATCGAGCGGGCGGGACAGCGCTACGAGCAGGTCAATGCGGACGCTACCGCCACGCTGCTTCGTGAGGCAAAGGCTGCTCGCGTCGAACGCTTCGTGCACATGTCACAGAACGGCGCGTCGAGCGGTTCGCCGTACCGATTCCTGCGGAGCAAGGGCATGGCGGAGGACGCGGTGCGCGACAGCACGATTGGCTGGACCGTACTGCGCCCCTCGGTGATCTTCGGCCGCGAAGATGAATTCGTGAACGTGCTCGCGCGACTGGTGCGGCTGTCCCCGCTGGTGTATCCCCTGCCGGGTGGCGGCACGGCGCTCTTTCAGCCGATCGCGGTGGGCGACGTCGCGCGGGCCGTGGTGACGGCACTCGACATGCCCGAGACATCACGGCACGTGTACAGCCTGGGCGGCGCCGAGCCAATGACGCTGCGCGACATCGTGGAGCGCGTGCTGGCGACCATGCAGGTGCGACGGCATCTCGTGAGCGTGCCCGTGCCACTCCTGCGCCCGGTCGTCGCGCTCCTGCAGCAAATACTGCCGCGGCCGCCCGTCACAACGGGTCTGCTCGATCTGCTCGCGCTGGACAACACGGTCGCGGAGAATGCGCTCGCGACTGTCTTCGGTATCACGCCGGTGCCGTTCCTGCCGGACGCACTTGGCTACCTGCGCGACATCACGCTGCGCAGCGCGATCAGATCGCTGTTTGAGGAGAAATAGCCGCTTGACTCGCGCGGCCCCCCGCGTCAATACTGGTGGCGCGCGCTGGGGCGCCTCCTGTCCGCGGCAAGGGAGTGCTACTCCCACCCATGCTGGTTCGACGTACGTCGCGAACCTTCTTCCTGCCTGCACTCAGCGGACTTCAGGCGCGCACCTGGAGGAAGGTTTCCATGACCAGGAAGCTCACGCCCCGGAGTTCCCTCGAGACCCTCAAGAGGGAGGCGAAGCGCTGGCTCGCCGCGCTTCGTAGGAACGACCCCGATGCACGCGCGCGGCTCGCGCGTGCGCACCCCACTGCCCCGGCCAATCCCGGGCTGCGCGACGTGCAACTGGCGCTCGCGCGAGAATACGGATTCCCTGGCTGGACGGCGCTCCGCTCCGAGCTGGCCCGTCGTCACGACAGCGCGCGCCTTTCCGATCACGTCACGCCACTGCAGGAGCTGCTCATGGCCGCCCTGCGGGGCGACGCCGGCCGCGTGCGCGAGGCGCTGAAGGGACGCGCCGGGATCGTGAGCGAACGCGGGGAGCTGCCGGGCCACTTCGGCAAACGCAGCGCGCTCCATTTCGCCATGAACTCGCTGAATGAAGGGGTGGTGGAAGTGCTCCTCGACCACGGCGCCGATCCCAACGTGCGCGATGACGGCGACAACGCGATGCCGCTGCACTTTGCCGCCGAGCGTGAGCACCTGAGAATTGTCAGGCGCCTCATCGAGAGCGGTGCCGATCCCATTGGGACCGGTGACGGCCACGAGCTCGAGGTCATTGGGTGGGCTACCTGCTTCGCCCGCTCGCCCAACCGCGACATCGTGACCTACCTCCTGGCCCATGGTGCACGACACAACATCTTCTCCGCCGTCGCGACCGGTGCGAT
>JBOHTE010000337.1:0-3718 GCA_050733555.1 Gemmatimonadaceae bacterium
GAGGATCACGTCATGTCGCCTGCGCGACTGTGTGCAGTTCTGCTGCCCGGCCTGCTCGGCTCTCTCACCGTTGCAACCGGTGCGACCGCGCAGGTATGCCATCCACCAGCAGACAGCCACGAGGCACGACTGCTGGCGTTCTACGAAGCGCCACTCGCGTTCTCGCCGGCTGCTGCGCCCGCGCCGGCTGCGCCGTGGAGCGTGCGCGTGGATGCCGAAGCTGTGCCGATCCCTGAGCCGGGCGCGGACATCGCCCGCACCAGTCTGTGCTATACCAGCAAGCAGGAGAGCACCAGACTTGCGCCGCTGCTCGCTCGCCCACGCCTCACCGTGGGCCTGCCGGCGGGATTCGCCGTCGAGGCCAGCTACGTGCCGCCGATCAAGGTGTGGGATGCGGACCCGAATCTCGCGAGCTTCGCGATCTCCAACGTCCAGCGTCTTCCATTTGCATCATCGCTCGGCGCGTTCAGCCTGATGCTGCGCGCGCATGGCACGATCGGACGGGTGAAGGGTCCCATCACCTGCCCAACAAAATCGTTGACGACGGATCCGGACCAGCCGTGTTATGGCACCACGCCGTCGAACGATACCTTTCATCCGTACATGGTGGGCGGCGAGGGCGCTCTGGCGCTGGCATCGGCCGGCGGCCACTGGTCGTTCTACGCCGGCGGCGGCATCACGCGGCTCATGCCGCGTTTCCAGGTCGGCTTCAGCGACGGGTTTGGCGGCCTCGATACCACGAAGGTGGATGTGAACCTGACGCGCGGCGCGGCGTTCGGCGGCGTGACCGCGCACGTGACGCATGCCGTGGATCTCTCCGTCCAGATCTATTCGGTGCCTGCCGACGTGACTACCTTCCGCTTTGGCGCGGGATACAAGCTGCGCTGACAGGGAAGGGCAGTCCCGCGACGGAACTTCGCCACTGGCGGTCCATCCGCGAGTGCCGGTCGGCAACACGGGACCGGACGCTGCGCTTCCAGCTCACCTCCTGTTCGCTGGATGAACACGACCGTCACGCTCATGCCGCTCGCGCGTCCGGACGACGCCGAGCGGCAACTCAAACTCGATCGGATGAAGCGGCGGGCCACCGGTTTGCTCGTGGTGGCGACCGTGGTCTTTGTCGTCGCGCGCATCCTCGAGCACCGCTACGCGTGGGTGGCCTACATCCGCGCGACGGCGGAAGCGGCCATGGTGGGCGGATTGGCCGACTGGTTCGCGGTCACCGCGCTCTTCAAGCATCCGCTGGGACTGCCCATTCCGCATACCGCCATCGTTGCCAGTCGCAAGGACCGGATCGGGCGCACGCTGGGGAACTTCGTGCAGAACAATTTTCTCTCGCGCGAAGTCGTGTCGCGCAAGCTCGCGGACATGCGCGTGGCGGAGCGCGGTGCCCGCTGGCTGGCCAGCCGGGAGAACGCGCACAAGATCGCGCGGCAGGTAGCCACGGGGCTCGCGCGCACCGCCGAGGCCGTGCCCGATGATGCCGCTGCGCGGCTCATCGGCGAGAGTCTCACGACGCGGCTGCGCGCCACGCGCGTGGCGCCCATCCTCGGCAACGTGCTGTCGCTGATGACGGCGGACAGCCGTCACCAGGATCTGCTGGACGACGCCCTGCGGCTCATCGAGCAGGCCGTGGACGATAATCGCGAGCTCATTCGTACGAAGGTCTCGGAGGAGAGTCCCTGGTGGGTGCCTGGCGTGCTGGACGACCGCATCTATCACAAGATCATCGCCGCGATTGAGAATCTGCTGCATGAGGTTCACGCCGATCCGCATCATCAACTGCGAGCCAGATTCGACGAGGCACTCGTCCGATTCATTGACCGGCTGCAGCACTCACCGGAGATGATCGCGAAGGCGGAATCGCTCAAGGACGACTTGCTCGACGCGCCGCTGATGGAGGAGTTGTCCACGTCCATCTGGCGCGGCGCACGCACGGGGCTGGTGAAGTACGCCGCCACCGAGGATGCCGGGGCGCCCGGCGCGCTGGAGCGCGGGCTGGTCTCGTTTGCCGAGGCCATGCTCGGCAATCCCGCGTTGCTGGCTGAGGTGAACGAGTTCATCACGAATGCGGTGACGGGTGTCATCGAGCAGCACCGGCACGAGATGGGCGAACTGATCGCCAACACGGTGAGCGCGTGGGACGCCGAGGTCACCTCGCGCCGTATCGAGCTGGCCGTGGGGCGTGACCTGCAGTTCATCCGGATCAACGGGACGCTCGTGGGTGGGCTGGCGGGACTGCTGATCTACATCCTGGCGAAGTTCCTGTAATGATGTTCGCGCATTCCGGGTCCGGGCTTCCCCATGTCTTCGCGCCGGCTGACCCTTTTCCCGATTCGTCGTCGTTATTTTACAGGTCCCATGATATCCACTGCCGTTCCAACAGAAATCACCGACCCGGTCAACGCCCGTGTTCTCGCTGTCTCCGAGGACCGCATTGCCGGATTTCACGCCGATCCCTTCGCCGAGATCGCCAGGCGCAGTGGCGTGCCACTCGACACGGTGCTCGAACGCGTTCGGGCCATGCTCGCGGCCGGCACGATTCGGCGCGTGCGCCAGACGCTGCTCGCCACGAACCTGGCACCCGGCGCACTCATCGCGTGGAGCGTTCCAGCAGAGCACCTGGACGCCGCGTTCGACTATCTGACCAAGGACGACCCCTTTTCCGGACACGTGGTCATTCGCTCGACAGACGCCGAAATCAGCGGAGCCCGGTACCGACTCTGGACCACCCTCAAGGTCCCGCGCGGATTCTCCATGCCGCGCCATTGCGAATATCTCGCGGCGCGCATCGGCGCCACCGCGTTCCGCGTGATGCCGGCGAACGCGCTCTTCACGCTTGGCGTCGGCCACGTGCGGCGCCGCGGCATGGAGCCGGGAAGTCGCGCCGAGGCACCGGGACGCGTGCTCGACACGCACATCGTTGAACTGTCAAGCGATGAATGGTGCGTACTCCAACCGCTCAAGCGCGAGTTCACGCCCGGTGAGATTCGCGAGCTGCCATGGCGTGCGCGCGCGGATGAGGCAGGCGTGTCGCACGATGAATTCCTCGCGAGCGCGCGTTCGCTCGAGGCGCGCGGCGTGATTGGCCGCTTCTCCACGTTTCTCGAACACGTGAAGCCCTCCGCCGCCGGTACGCACGTCACGCGCTACAACGCGCTCTTCCACTGGCGGGTGCCGCCGGGGCGCGAACTGGAGGCCGGCAGGGAGATCGGCCGGCACGACATCCTCACGCATGCCTACTGGCGCGAGGGCGGACCGGAATTCGCGAACGTGAATCTCATGGCCGTGGCGCACGGCACGGACAAGCAGCTCGTGCTTGCCCACAAGGCGGCGATCGACCGCCACCTCGAGGAGGCCGGCATTCCCGTGGGTTATACGAACGTGTTCTGGGGCGGCCGCAGCGAGATCAAGCCGTCGGAGATCTCGCCGATCGCCTACGCCGCGTGGTGCCGCTCGGTCGGGCTGGACGCCAGCGCGATGCGCGACGCGTGATGACCGCAGCGACCAGGGCGCGCGCCACGCTCGCGCGGCTCGCGCCAATGGCACTGGCGGTTGCATCCCTGCTGGCGTGCGGTGAGTCCCGCGCCGCCGGTGATCCGCCTCCGTCGCGCCGGGCGACGCGTGATACCGTCGTGGACTCGGCGCTCATGGCCGCACACGCTGCCACCGGACGCCTCCAGGCGGAGTGCCAGTCCGACTCCGCGCTCGCGCGGGT
>JBOHTE010000338.1:0-2383 GCA_050733555.1 Gemmatimonadaceae bacterium
CGGCAAAGGCGGTCGCGGAATGTCTCTAGCACAGGCAATCAAGGATGAAATTCAAGAAGCCAGGAAATTGCGCTGATCCTGGAGCGTAAAGGTGTACGGGGTTCTTGGCGCTATATTCTGCTGCTGGCTGTTCGATCATTTCGGATGACTTGATCTCGCATTGCCGACAATGAATTGCGCTGGAATGCTGGCGTTTGTCATTGCGCTCAAATGGAAGCTGAGGCAACATGCACGATTCTGGATCGCCGTCATTATCATCGGTGCCCTTCATGTTCCATTGCTTCTGTCTGTTCACTGGACCGTCAGTTGGGTTCCTGCAGGTACCATTGCCGCCATCGACTCGGTGGAGTTGATCGTGATTCTCTCGATCCTCACTATGGTCGGCGCGTGAACATGTGCCGCCTCAGTCACCGCGAAGCGCGCGTGTGACGGAGGCTCCACTCCCAGCTACCACCGTGACACTTGATGTCCTTGGTGGTCCTTCCTTGGTGGCGGTTCAGGGTACGTAGATTGTAGCAACAATGACGGAAGCTTTGCGATTTCCCAAAGAAGTTGATCCTGCACGTTATATACGGTGAGAACCATAGCGTGAGCCATCGCGCTGATCGATCGGCGGCAAGGGTCGCACTTTTCGCCTTGGAAGCAGCTTGGCCAGCGGCTCAAGGCTCACGCGGATCGTATTTCTTTCTGCCCGACGAGTTGCGAGTGAACTCTGTCGAGGAGGCAATAACAACTCTTGATCAGATGATCAAGCCTGTTGCGTGTTTTGCGATACCACTCTGGGGCATCACCGCGATTGGCGCGTGGCCAGCCTTCGACGCAGCTGGGGCAGTGTCCGCAGCGCAAGACGTGATACGCCGACTGTTGACGAGCGAAATTGAACGGCGAAAATTGCCGCCTGATGCGCCGGTCCTGATGCATTGCCGGGATAAGCCTGGCGATGGTTTCCTCCTAGTCGAGAGGACGGCGATCGAGGAATGGCTCTCCGAATACCAGATCATCGGCCTCGAATGCAGCCTTACGGAGGCTCATCCTTCCACTCTTTCTCATCAAGTGGGAATGAGTGTGCAACTGGCTCCCGCAACCGCTGTGTTGCTCAGCAACCGACTCTGGTCACGACGGTTCGGGTGAGTCTCAGGTCTAGTGTGACGTCCCGTTAATTGCTATGGCCTGCTGCGTGATGAGCCCGAACCAGCGCTCGACCAGATTCAGCCACGACGCATAGGTTGGGTGAAGTGGAGGTGGTAGCGCGGTCGCCGCGCCAGCCAGGCGCACACTTTCGCGTGCTTGTGCGTCGCGTAGTTGTCGAGCACGAGTGGATGTCGAGCTCCGGCGGGACGCTCGCCTCGATGTGGCGCAGGGAACCAAGGAACTCCTGATGTCGAGGCCGCCGCTTGCACTGCGCCAGCACGTCGCCGGTCACGACATCGAGCGCGGCGAAGAGCGTCGTAGTGCCGTGCCGGGTGTAGCCATGCGTGATGCTTTCGACGTAGCCGAGCCCGAGGGACAGGTGCGGCTGGGTGCGTTCGAGGGCTTGAATCTGACTCATTTCGTCAACGCAGAGGACGAGCGCCTGGTCCGGCGGATTCAGATAGAGCCCGACGACATCCGGCATCGTCTCGACGAAGAACGGATCGGCCGAGAGGACGAATGTGCAAGTACACCCAAATTCCCGCACCCGGGTTTCGCCCAGGCAGGGTTGGGGCACCTCCGGGATCAGGACAGATCGGCTGAGTTGTCCTGTGTTCAGTGGGCACCATTCCAGGGTACCTAGGGCCTGGAGGTGTCAGATGCGACCACGACGGCGGGATTCGCGTGCGTTCCAGGTCGAGCGGACGCAGCGGCGGCGCGGTCCGGCGTCGAGCCTCGTGCACCACCTGGACCAGAGCACTCAGTCGAGCAGTGAGGACTTCATAGCCGTGAGGACTTCCGACGTTAGTGAACGGCGCTGGCTGGCGCTTGCGGCATGAGCCGCGCCGGCGAGCCGTGGCGCAACTGGGCGCTGACCGCAGGTCGGTTGACCCCGCCAACCGGTCATGTGAATTGCGTGGGTGGATATGCCTATGCAATCAGCCAGCCTTTTGCACCCGTCCACGTACCATAGGAGCTCGGAAATCGTCATGCGATGGAAAAGGAGGAAGCGCGCCCAGGCTGAATCTTTGGGGACGTTCATGCTGAAAGAGGACCGGACGCCTGAAGAGACAGAGCTGCGTCGCCGGGCTGTCGAGACCGCGCTGCGAACCTTCGGCATCAATCCCAGAGCCACTGGTGTCGTTGGCCCAATTGGCGACGAGGCAATACTGCTGTTGAGGCGCGGAGGAAATCGGTCCGAACTACGCGCGTATCTGGAGCAGTTTGTAGGAAGAGACGCTCGGGATCCGGG